>CAZIIX010000252.1:0-3830 GCA_964539345.1 uncultured Actinomycetes bacterium
AGCCGATGCCGGCGCTGAACACCTCTTCGAGCTCGGCGGGTGCGATCGCCACGGATTTGAGCAGCCCGAGCACGTCGGTGAACCACAGCCGCACGAAGCGGATGTCCCGCTCCTCGAGGGTGCGCAGCACGAACTGCTGTTGACCGTCCATCCCGCAACCTTAGAAGGTGCGCGGCGGCGACGCGACGCCCCCGCTGCCCGCTCGGGCTATCCGCAGGTCGCGCCGTCCTTCGGCACGGTGAGGTTGATCAGGTAGTCGTTGCCGGCGTTGTCGGCGCAGGCGATGCCGGAGAGCATGAATGCGGTATGACGGGTGCCCTTGACGGTCAGCAGCGCACCGCCCAGATCCTTCGCGAGGTTCACGCCGGACTCGTAGGGGGTGGCCGGGTCGCCGGTGGTGGAGATGACCAGCACCGGCGGCAGTCCCTGCGGGTCCGGCGTGTGCGGGGTCATGGTCGGCGGGACCGGCCAGAACGCGCAGGTGTCGAACACGGCCGCGGCCGGTTCACCATTGTCCTCGAACGGGGCGGCAGCGTTGAGCTTCTTGTTCAGCTCGATGACCTTCTTCGGGTCGGTGATCCGGTTGGAGTCCATGCACCGGATCGCGGTGAACGCCTCGAGCAGGTTGGTGTAGTGGCCGGAGGAGTCCCGCTGGTTGTAGGAGTCGGCCAGCGCCATCAGCTTGGCGCCCTTGCCGTCCTCGAAGTCGGCCAGCGCGGTCAGCAGGGTCGGCCAGGAGTAGTCCGAATACATCGCGTCGGCCACGCCGATGACGGCGTCCAGGAAGCTCAGCACCCGCCCGTCCGGCAGCGGCAGCGGTTTGTCCATCAACGGCTGCGCCATCTGCTGGAACGTCTTCGTGGCGGTCTCCGCGTTGCTCCACGGGCATCCGGAGCGGGAGGCGCACCACTGGGCGAACGTGTCGAACGCCTTCTGGAACGCCGTGGTCTGCTGCAGGTTGTCGGTGGCCGCGTCGACGGCCGGGTCGACCGCGCCGTCCAGGATCATCGCGCGGACCTTCGTCGGGAACTGTTCGGCGTACTGGGTGCCGATGCTGGTGCCGTAGGACCAGCCGACGTAGGTGAGCTTGTCGTCGCCGAGCACGGCCCGCAGCACGTCCAGATCCTTGGCCACGTTCGTGGTGCCCACCTGGGCGAGGAACTCCTTGCCGTCGACGCCCTGCCCGGACATCGTCGTGATGCAGTCCTGCACGAACGCCTTGCTCGCGGCGTTGGCGGCATCGATCTCCGCGTCGGTGGAGGTGGGCATGAAACCGGGCCAGTTGTCCGCGCGCGCCTGGTCGCGTTGCTGGTCGGTCTGGCACTGGATGGCCGGTTCGGAGGCGCCGACGCCGCGCGGGTCGAAACCGACGAGGTCGAAGTGCTCACGCAGCTGCGGGTCCAGGCCGTACATGGCGATCGAGGCGACCACGGACATGCCGGACGCTCCCGGCCCGCCCGGGTTGAACACGACCGAGCCCTGAGCATCGCCGGACGACTTCTGCCGCAGGACGCCGATGGTGATGGTGGTGCCGTCCGGCTTGGCATAGTCCAGCGGCACGGTCAGCCGGGCGCATTGCACGCGGTCGGAGGCGTAGGCGGGTCCGTCCGACGGCGTCATCGCGTAGGGCGCGCAGTCGCCCCAGTCGAGCTTCTGCTGGTAGAACTTCCGCAGGTCTGCGGCGGGCGCGGCAGAGGACGACGACGGTGTCTGGTCCGGGTCTGCCGAGGAGGACGGATTGCCGGAGTCCGGCGGCACGGTGATCTGGTTCCCCGGCTGCTCGCCGGGCTCGGTCTCCGCGGGGCTCGTGCTGGCCGGATCCTGGCCGGGGGCGTTCCCCGCCCGCTCCGGCGTCCCCGAGGTGACGACCGTGCAGGCGCTCAGCACCGCCAGGCAGCACGTGGTGGCGAGCGCCACGACGACGCGGGAACGACGGGGGGACCGCAGCAAAGACATACCAGCGATCATGCCAGGCTGCCCGCCGCCGTCGTGGTGACGTGCCTGGGGAGTGCATGGGAATCCCCTGGCGCCGCCCGCACCGGCCGCCGCCCGACTGTCCGCGGCTCAGTCGTCGTCCTCGCCGCGGCGCCAGGCCCGGTCCTCCTCCTCGAGGCGTTCCTCCCGCTCGCGCAGGGACGCCAGCGCGTTCGCGGCCGACTCCCGGTCCGGGTAGGGCCCGAGCCGGTCCTTGGCCTTGCACTGGCCCTCGGGTTCGACCGCCCGGTGTTTCAGGCAGTAGAACCATTGCGCGTTGCGCCCGATCTCGTCACCCATGGCCCCATCCTTCCAGCCGGGTCCGGGGCGGGCCACCGGCGGCGGTGCGCGGCGTGTGAAAACGGTTCACGAATTGCGGGAATCGCCCGAGTGTTGGTTGTGGAACCGGTCGGAAGGGGCGTATGACGGAAGGCACAGGACCCGAGAGGCCACAGGCGACGTGCGCCGTCTGCCAGAGCGGCCGTGGGCGTGGACTCCGCACGAGGCCCGGTGCGTCGGCGGAG
Source organism: uncultured Actinomycetes bacterium (assembly GCA_964539345.1). Lineage (GTDB taxonomy): Bacteria > Actinomycetota > Actinomycetes > Mycobacteriales > Nakamurellaceae > Nakamurella. The sequence goes on from CAZIIX010000252.1 coordinate 2,499, forward strand.
GCCCGTCGCCCGCGTCGAGCTGCGCGTGCCCCGCGAGCGCTGCGAGAGATGACGCGGCGAACCACCGCGTGTCGATACCGCCGATCCAGGAGGTCCGCATGACCGCTGTGTTGCACCGGAAGGTCACGCCATCCTCGCCGGTGCCCTCCCGGCCCCCGCGCGGATCGAAGTTCCTGAGCTATCTGCGCACCACCGACCCGAAGGCCATCGGGACGATGTACGTGGTCACGACGCTGAGCTTCTTCATGATCGGCGGTCTGCTGGCCATGCTGATGCGCGCCGAACTCGCCCGGCCCGGCATGCAGTTCCTGAGCTACGAGCAGTACAACCAGCTGTTCACCATGCACGGCACGATCATGCTGCTGTTCTACGCCACCCCGATCCTGTTCGGCTTCGCGAACCTGGTGCTGCCGCTGCAGATCGGCGCCCCGGACGTGGCCTTCCCACGGCTGAACGCGTTGTCCTACTGGCTGTTCCTGTTCGGCGCGATCACCGCGATGCTCGGCTTCGCCACCCCCGACGGCGCCGCGGCGTTCGGCTGGACGGGCTATTCGCCGCTGTCCGACTCGGTGAACTCCCCCGGCGTCGGCGGCGATCTGTGGATCATGGGCCTGGTCATATCCGGGCTGGGCACGATCCTCGGCGCGGTCAACATGATCACCACGACGATCTGTCTGCGGGCGCCGGGGATGACGATGTTCCGGATGTCGATCTTCACCTGGAACATCTTCATCACCTCGATCATGGTGTTGATCGCGTTCCCGATCCTGACCGCGGCGCTGCTGGGCCTGGAGGCCGACCGGCATCTCGGGGCGCACGTGTTCGACCCGGCCAACGGCGGCGCCATCCTCTGGCAACACCTGTTCTGGTTCTTCGGCCATCCCGAGGTCTATATCGTGGCGTTGCCGTTCTTCGGCATCATCACCGAGGTCATCCCGGTGTTCTCCCGCAAACCCACGTTCGCCTACCGGGGCATGGTGTTCGCCACCATCGCGATCGCCTCGCTGTCGACCTCGGTGTGGGCACACCATATGTTCGGCACCGGCGCGGTCCTGCTGCCGTTCTTCTCGTTCATGTCCCTGTTGATCGCGATCCCGACCGGGCTGAAGTTCTTCACCTGGATCGGCACGATGTGGCGCGGCCAGATCACGTTCGAAACGCCCATGCTGTGGTCCGTCGGCTTCCTGATCACCTTCCTGTTCGGCGGCCTGACCGGCGTCATCCTCGCCCTGCCGGCCCTCGACTTCCACGTCACGGACACGTATTTCGTCGTCGCACACTTCCACTACGTGCTGTTCGGCACGATCGTGTTCGCCACGTTCGCCGGGGTGT
>CAZIIX010000253.1:0-3829 GCA_964539345.1 uncultured Actinomycetes bacterium
CCGGGCTGCGCCGCAAACCGCGCAAGCTCACCGTCACCCGCGTCGCCGCGCTGCGCAGCCGCGAACTCACCCACCGCGGCCTGGTCAAGTTCCACGGCGCGGTCAGCGCCGACGGGGCGGACCTGTCCGGGCTGGCGCACCTGACGTACGCGCACATGGGCAACTACGCCGTTGACGCCGCCCTGGCGGTCGCCCTGGCGAACACACTGTTCTTCGCCGCGGCGACGGCCGAGTCCACCGGCAAGGTGCTGCTCTACCTGCTGCTGACCGTGGCGCCGTTCGCCGTCGTGGCCCCATTCATCGGTCCGGCACTGGACAAACTGCAACACGGACGCCGGTTCGCGCTGGCCGCCTCCAGCTTCGGCCGCGCCGCGCTGGCCATCACCATGGCGATCAAGTTCGAGTCGTGGGTGATCTACCCCTGCGCGCTGGGCATGCTGGTGCTGTCGAAGTCGTTCGGGGTGCTCAAGGCGGCGCTGACGCCGCGCGTGTTGCCGGCCGCCATCACCCTGGTGAAGACGAACTCGCGGCTGTCGGTGTTCGGCCTGATCGCCGGGGGCGTGTCCGGAGCGGTCGCGGCCGGCATCGCGGCGCTGTTCGGCTCGGCGGGCGCGCTGGGGTTCACCGCCGCGTGCGGCGTCGTCGGCGGCTGGTTGTGCCTGCGCATCCCGGCCTGGGTGGAGTCGACCGAGGGCGAGGTGCCCGTCCACCACAGTCAGCAGCTGCCGCGGCTGGACCCGGAGCGCCGGCCGCGTCGGGTCATGCCGCGCGCCGTGCTGCAGGCGCTCTGGGTCAACGGAACGATCCGCATCGAGACCGGGTTCCTGGCGCTGTTCATCGCCTTCGTCATCAAATCGCACTACGAGCCGACCGAGGTGGTCACGGCGTCCGGCGTCACCGCCACCCCCAGCGAGGGCGGCGGCTGGGCCCAATTGCTGCTGCTCGGCGCGGTGGGCGCCGCGGCCGGCGTCGGCGGTTTCATCGGCAACGGCCTCGGCGCCCGACTGCCGCTGCGAAGACCGGAGACCGTGGCGCTGGTGTGCCTGTGCGGCGTGATCGTGTCGGTGATCGTGGCGTTCGTCTTCCCCGGCCTGATCACCGCGTGCGTGGTCGCACTCGTGGGCGCGACGGCGTCCGCGCTGGCCAAGGTGTGCTTGGACTCGTCGATCCAGCAGCACCTGCCGGAGGTCAGCCGCGCCTCGGCATTCGGACGCAGCGAGTCGGTGCTGCAGCTCAGCTGGGTCTTCGGCGGCGTGATCGGTCTGCTCATCGGCGGCGTGTGGGGGCTCGGGGCCACCACGGTCTACCAGGTCGGATTCGGGGTCGTGGCGGTGCTGCTGCTCGCCGGGGCCGCGCAATGCGTGGCGCTGGGCACCGGTCGCACGCTCGTCCCGCGGCTGCGCGGTCGACGGCGGGGTCGACGGGCCGGCGGCGCATCGGCGGCCGCGTCGTCCGGGAGGCCATCGGGCGCGGGCCCGGGTGGAACGCCGGGGATGACGCAGGGAATGACGCAGCAGTTCCCCGGCGCCCCGTCCCCGTCGGACGCCACCCGGTCGGCCGCGGCCGGGGCGGCAGCGCCGTCCGCGGGCGGGACCGCCAGGGGAAGGCGAGCACGCCCGGCGGGTGCGGAACGCTCCGGCCGGCGCGCGACCCGGAAGGCGAACGGCCGGCGGTGAGCACTGTCCTGCGGGCGCGCGACGAGGCGCCGTCATGGCGCCCGGTGCCGCACCGACCCGTGATCCGGGCGCTGGCGGTCGCGCTCGCCCTGCTGCTGGCGCTGGTGGGCTGCTCGCGCGACTCGGGCGTGGACCAGGTCACCGTCGAGGCCGGTCCGACGAGCATCACCGTGCCGACCGCGCTGAGCTGCTCGACGACCCCGGACGGCGGCGGCATGCTGTGCGACGGCGGCGAGACCGACGACGACGCACCCCATCTGAGCCTCGGACCGGGGACCCCGCTGACCGTGAAGGTGCCGGAGAAGGTCGGCGACACGCCGTGGGTGATCGTGTTCTCCTACACCGACGCCGACGGCGACACGCACGGCGACCGCACGTCGGTGTTCCCGCCGAAGGACCGCTACAGCTATCACCTGGAGACGCCGAAGGGCGCCCAGCTCACCCGGCTGGAGGTGCAGAGTCTCTACGCGACGCCCGGCCAGGACGGCCAGGTGGAGTTCCCCGCCGTGCAGACGTGGGTGGTGGTGGTCGACCCGCTGACCGGCAGCTGACCGGCCCACCCGCGGCGGTGCGGGCGGGGCCCGGCCGGCCGCGTGCGGCGGCCGCGGGGACCGATGTGCGGGCGCGGGGACCGATGCTCGGGCGCGGGGTCAGGAGTCGAATTCCGTTGCCACGGCGCGCATCACGTCCGCGATCCGACCGGCGACGGCCCGGTCGGGGTACCGTCCGCGGCGCAGCGCCGGAAGGGCCTTCGCCTCCAGCAGCTTGATCATGTCCTCGATCAGCCCGTGCAGCTCCTCGGCGGGCCGGCGCGCGCTGTTGGCGACGGTCGGCGGCGCCTCGACGAGCTGCACCTGCAGGGCCTGCGGGCCACGGCGGCCGTCGGCGACGCCGAACTCCACCTTCTGCCCCGGCTTGAGCGTGGTCACTCCTGCGGGCAGCGCCGAGCTGCGCACATGGACGTCGTCACCGCCGCCTTCCTGCGCGATGAAGCCGAAGCCCTTGTCCGCGTCGAACCACTTCACCTTGCCGCTCGGCACCGAGGTCTCCTTGTCACTACGGGGAATCGACGGGACACCCGTCCCGCCCGGGCGCACCCGCCCTACCCGACAAGACTACTGGGTTGCCGCGGGCTAGTGCACCGTCGTCGACAAATACGAATCGAGCCAGGCGGGGAACGCAGTGAGGTCGGTGAGCACCACATCGGCGCCGGCCGCGGTGAGTTCGGCCGCGGTCATCGGCCCGGTCGTCACCCCCACCGCCAGCGCATCGGCGGCCTGCGCGCCGACCATGTCCCCGATGTGGTCCCCGACGTAGATCTCGGCCTCGTGCCGCACCAGCGCCTGCGCCTTGCCGGACGACCAGAGCCCGCCGGCGACGGCCGAGACGGACAGCCCGGCGGCCTGCAGGTGACCGTGGATGTGCCGGGTGTGCTTGGCGCTGATCACCACGACCGAACCGCCCCGGTCCGCGACACTGGCGACCGCGTCCCGCGCCCCGGGCAGCAGCACGGTGGCCGGGATGACGACGTCCGCGTACAGCGCCCGATAGTGCTCGACCAGCTCGTCCGCGGCGGCGCCGACGATGCCGTACCGGGCGAATTCGTCGATCAGCGGCGGACCCAGACGAGTGACGAAAGCCCGCCCGTCCAGGGGATACCCGGTCCGCGCAGCGAGGGCATCGAACAGCTCCACCATCCCCGGTCGAGGGTCGATCAGGGTCATGTCGAGGTCAAAGCCAACGGTGAAGCTCACCGAACGAGGGTATGGCTTTTTCCGCCCCCGGTGGGGGGTCGACTCTGCCTCGATGCCTGACGGTGACCGAAAGGTTATGCAGCGCGTGAGCCCGGTCACCTCGCGGCCCCGGTCGGGTCGGCACCACCGGTCGGGTCGGCGCCACCGGTCGGGCCCCGGTCCGCGGTACTCCTGCCGGCCGGTCGCTACTCCGCGTCGCGCAGCAGTGCGACGGCCTCCTCGCGCATCTGCGCCTTGCGGATCTTGCCGGTGACGGTCATCGGGAACTCGTCGACGATGTGCACCAGCCGGGGCACCTTGTAGCGGGCGATCTTGCCGTCGGCGAACGCGGCGATGTCGGCGGCGGTCGGGGCGGTGGCGCCGGGCTTGATCCGCAGCCAGGCCATCAGCTCCTCGCCG
>CAZIIX010000254.1:0-3818 GCA_964539345.1 uncultured Actinomycetes bacterium
CGCTGCGCTATTTCGAGTTCGGCAGCGTCTATCGGTACGAGAAGTCCGGCGTGGTCCACGGTCTCACCCGGGTGCGCGGACTGACCCAGGACGACTCGCACTCCTACGTCACGCCGGAATCAGCCGGCGACGAGGTCGAGCACCTGCTGCGCTTCGTGTTGTCGCTGCTGGACGATTTCGGGCTGACCGACTACTACCTGGAGCTGTCTACCAGGGACGACAAGAACGTGGCCAAGTTCAAGGGATCCGATGCGGACTGGGCGACGGCGACCGCCGTCCTCGACGAGGTGGCGCGGTCGACTGGCCTGGAACTGGTGCCGGATCCGGGCGGCGCGGCGTATTACGGTCCGAAGATCTCGGTGCAGGCCCGGGACGCGATTGGCCGCACCTGGCAGATGTCGACGATCCAATACGACTTCAACCAGCCGGAGGGCTTCGAGCTGGAATACGTCGCCGCGGACGGCTCCCGGCAGCGGCCGGTGATGATCCACTCCGCCAAGTTCGGCTCCATCGAGCGCTTCCTCGGCGTGCTCACCGAGCACTACGCCGGCGCGTTCCCGGTGTGGCTGGCGCCGGTGCAGGTGGTCGGCATCCCGGTGGCCGACGCGTTCGCCGACCACCTGGACGCGGTGGCGCGGACGCTGCGGTCCCGCGGGATCCGGGTCGAGGTCGACCATTCCGACGACCGCATGCAGAAGAAGATCCGCACCCACACCCGGCAGAAGGTGCCGTTCCTACTGCTGGCCGGCGCCACCGACGTCCAGGCCGGCGCCGTGTCGTTCCGCTTCCGGGACGGCTCGCAGCTCAACGGCGTGCCGGTGGACGCGGCGGTGGCTGCGATCGCGGACTGGGCGGAGCGGCGGGAGAACGCCTCGCCGACGGCCGAGAACTTCACGGCGGGCTGAGCCATGGCCGCCGACGAAGACCGGGATCCGGACACGGCCGGGCACGCCGAACACGTCCAGCAGGGGGTGGGCGACGCCGACGGCCTGGCCCGACTGTGGACCCCGCACCGCATGGCGTACGTGTCCCAGCCGGTCGCGGACATCGTCGGATCGGGGCCGCCCGACGAGCCGGTCTGCCCGTTCTGCCGGGTGCCGACGCTCGCCGACGCCGACGGGCTGATCGTCGCGCGCGGCGAGCACGTCTTCGCCGTCCTGAACCTCTACCCCTACAACACCGGCCACCTGATGGTGGTGCCCTACCGGCACGTCGCCGACTACACCGACGCCAGCGATGACGAGGTCACCGAGATCGCCTCATTCACCCGGCATGCCATGACGGTGATCCGCGCGGTGTCGGCGCCGCACGGCTTCAACATCGGCATCAATGCCGGCGGAGCGGCCGGCGCCGGCATCGTCGGCCATCTGCACCAGCACCTGGTGCCGCGGTGGAACGGGGACGCGAACTTCATGCCGGTGATCGGCCACACCAAGGTGTTGCCGCAACTGCTCGACCAGACGCGGACACTGTTGGCCGAGGCGTGGTGACGGGCGCGCGCCGCGGGCCGCACACCGCCGTGACCGCCGACCGCGTGATTCCGACTATCGTGGATTCCTGCCCAGGCGGTGTCGAGCGCCGGCCCCTCACGTATTGACGACAACGGAACGAGACCACCATGCTCAATGCCCTCGCACGGGCGTCGGTGTCGAAGGTCACCGACCCGATCGGCCGCGGGCTGCTCCGGATCCGTCTCACCCCGAACATCGTCACCGTCCTGGGAACGGTCGGCGTGGTCGGCGGCTCCGTCGGGCTCATCGCCACCGGGCACCTGCTGGCCGGCACGATCGTCATCACCGTGTTCGTCCTGTTCGATCTACTCGACGGCGCGATGGCGCGCGCCCGGGGCTTCGGCACCGACTTCGGGGTGGTGCTCGACGCGTCCTGCGACCGCATCGCCGACGGGGCGCTGTTCGGATCGATCGCGTTCTACGCGTTCGTGCAGGCCGACTCGTCCGCGCTGGGCATCGCGGCGCTGCTCGCCCTGGTGTCCGGCCAGGTGGTCTCGTACGTCAAGGCGCGGGCCGATTCGGTGGACCTGCGCATCAAGGGGGCGCTGGCCGAACGCGCCGAACGCAACCTGCTGGGACTGGTGGGCACCGGCCTGGCCGGGGTCGGCGTGCCGCCCGCGCTGCCGATCCTGATCTGGATCCTCGCCGTCGCGTCGGTCGTGACGATGGTGCAGCGGCTGGTGCAGGTGCACCTCGCCTACCAGCGGCGGCCGGCCGAGCAGCGGCCCGATTCGCACGCACCCCGCCCGGGAGGCGGATCAGCGCCGTGATCAGACGCGCCCGGGCCGCGACCGTCGGGCTGGCCTACCGCAGCGCCTGGTCGACGGCCGCGCGGATGCCCTACGGGTCCGCACTGACGGTCTTCAACCGCATCTCCGACGCGCTGGTGACGCACCGCGGCCCGGCGGTGCGCCAGCTCGCCCGCAACCAGCGCCGGGTGCTCGGCCCCGACGCGACACCGGCCGCGCTGAACGCCGTGGTGCACGCCGCGATGCGCTCCTACGGCCGGTATTGGCTCGAGACGTTCCGGATGGGCCGGGAGGACCTCGGCGTCATCGGGCAGCGCGGACTGGACGGGACGACCGGGCTGCACCACATCGAACGGGCGCACCGCGACGGTCGGGGCATCGTGCTGGCGCTGCCGCACTCGGGCAACTGGGACGTCGCCGGGCTGTCCATGGTGAAACTCCTCGGGAGCATGACGACGGTCGCCGAGCGGATCGAACCGGCGAGCGTCTACCGGCGCTTCGTCGCGCACCGGCAGGCGCTCGGGTTCGAGGTGCTGCCGCTCACCGACGAATCCGGTTCCCCGAACGGGTCGTCGCACATCCTCCGGCAGCGGCTCAAGGAAGGCGGCATGGTGTGCCTGCTCGCCGACCGCGACCTGGACGGGCACGGTGTCCCGGTGATGTTCTTCGGCGAGCCCACCACCATGCCGGCCGGGCCGGCGATGCTCGCGGCGGTCACCGGGGCCGCGCTGTGCCCGGTGCACCTGGCCTACAGCGATTCCGGCTGGATCCAGTACGTGGGCGCACCGCTGGAGCTCCCCGGCCGCCGGCTGGCCGACCGGGTGCGCGCCGGGACCCAGGCGCTGGCCGACGTGTTCGCCGAACGCATCGCCCTGTTCCCGGCGGACTGGCATATGCTCAGCCCGCTGTGGATCGCTGATCGGGGACGGACTGGCATGAGGGCGTCATGAGGATCGGTCTGGTCTGCCCGTACTCCTTCGATGTGCCCGGAGGGGTCCAGGCGCATGTCGCGGACCTGGCCCGGGTGCTGATCGCCCAGGGTCACCAGGTGTCGGTGCTCGCCCCGGGCGACGAGGACGGCGACTTCCCCGACTTCGTGGTGCCGGCCGGGCGCAGCGTGCCGATCCGCTACAACGGCTCGGTGGCCCGGTTGGCGTTCGGGCCGGTGTCCTACACCCGGGTGCGGCGGTGGATCCGCGCGGGCCGGTTCGACGTGCTGCACGTGCACGAACCGGCGGCGCCGAGCCTGTCCATGCTGGCCGTCCTGGTCGCCGACGGACCGATCGTGGCCACGTTCCACACCGCCAACCCGCGATCCCGCATGCTCGCCGCGTTCCAGGGCATCCTGCAGCCGTTCCTGGAGAAGATCACCGGGCGCATCGCCGTCTCCGAGCTGGCGCGGCAGGTGCAGGTCGTGCACCTGGACGGCGACGCCGTGATCATCCCCAACGGGGTGGACGTGGCCGCGTTCGCCGACGCCGATCCGCTGCCCGGCTACCCGCGCGCCGGCGGCACGATCGGATTCATCGGCCGCTACGACGAGCCCCGCAAGGGCATG
>CAZIIX010000255.1:0-3811 GCA_964539345.1 uncultured Actinomycetes bacterium
GAACTCCGCCGCCTCCTCGATCGGGGTGTCCAGCACGTCGGCGATGGTCTTGCCCTTGTAGCGGACCTCGAGCGTCTCCCGGTTGTAGCGGGCCCCGTGGCACACCTCGCACGGCACGTAGATGTCCGGCAGGAAGTTCATCTCGATCTTGAGCGTGCCGTCGCCGGCGCACGCCTCGCACCGCCCTCCCTTGATGTTGAAGGAGAAGCGGCCCTGCTGATAGCCGCGCACCTTGGCCTCGGTGGTGGCGGCGAACAGCTTGCGGATGTGGTCGAACACTCCGGTGTAGGTCGCCGGGTTCGACCGGGGTGTGCGGCCGATGGGCGACTGGTCGACGCCGACCATCTTGTCCACCAGGTCGAGGCCGTTCACCCGGGTGTGCCGGCCCGGGACGCGCCGCGCCCCGTTGAGCCGGTTCGCCAGCACCGCGTGCAGGATGTCGTTGACCAGGGTCGACTTGCCGGACCCGGACACGCCGGTGACGGCGATTAGGCACCCGAGCGGGAAGGCCACGTCGATGTTCTTCAGATTGTGTTCGCGGGCGCCCACGACGGTGAGCATCGCCCGCGGATCGACCTGCCGGCGCGTGGCCGGCACCGGAATGGAACGCCGCCCGGCGATGAACGCGCCGGTGGCCGACGCCGGGGACTTCTCCAACTCCGCGACCGGGCCGGACACCACCACGTGCCCGCCGTGTTCGCCGGCCCCCGGGCCGATGTCCACCACCCAGTCGGCGGCGCGGATCGTGTCCTCGTCATGCTCGACGACGATGAGCGTGTTGCCCAGGTCGCGCAGTCGCGTCAGGGTCTGGATCAGCCGGTGGTTGTCCCGCTGGTGCAGCCCGATGGACGGCTCGTCGAGCACGTAGAGCACGCCGACCAGCCCGGAGCCGATCTGGGTGGCCAACCGGATGCGCTGCGCCTCGCCGCCGGACAGGGTAGCCGCGGCGCGGTCCAGCGACAGGTAGTCCAGGCCCACGTCGAGCATGAAGCCCAGCCGGGCATCGACCTCCTTGAGCACCCGCTCCGCGATCATCCGCTCCCGCTCGGAGAGCACCAGCGACGGGAAGTACGCGGCGGCCTCCTTGATGGACAGCGCGGACACCTCGGCGATGTTGAGCGGGCCGCGGTCCGGATGGTCCAGGGTGACCGCGAGCACCTCGGGCTTGAGCCGCGTGCCGTCGCAGGCCGGGCAGGGCACGTCCCGCATGTAGCCCTCGTAACGCTCCCGGGCCCACTCGGAATCGGTCTGGTCGGCGCGCCGCTCGATGAACGGGATCACGCCCTCGAAGTCGGCATAGTAGGAGCGCCGACGCCCGTACCGGTTGCGGTAGCTGATGTGCACCTGGGTGTCCGAGCCGTGCAGCACCGCCTTCCGGGCGCGGGCCGGCAACCGGTCCCAGGCGGTGTCCATGGAGAACCCGATGTCGTCGGCGAGCGCCTCGAGCAGCCGGGTGAAGTACTCGGCGGAGGAGCCGCGGTTCCACGGATGGATCGCCCCGTCGGCCAGGGACAGCGATCCGTCCGGAACGAGCAGCTCCGGGTCGACCTCCTTGCGGATGCCCAACCCGGTGCATTCCGGGCAGGCACCGAACGGCGAGTTGAACGAGAAGGACCGCGGTTCGAGCTCATCGACGCCGAGCGGGTGGTCGTTGGGGCAGGCCAGCCGTTCGGAGAATCGCCGCTGCCGGGCCGGATCATCCTCGTCCAGGTCGACGAAGTCGATGATCACCACACCGTCGGCCAGGCCCAGCGCCGTCTCCACCGAGTCGGTGATGCGTTGCTGCGCCGACTCCCGGTTGACCAGCCGGTCGACGACCACCTCGATCGAGTGCTTCTCCTGCTTCTTCAGCTTGGGCGGGTCGGACAGCTGGTGGATGACGCCGTCGATGCGGGCCCGCGCGTAGCCCTGGGACTGCAGCCCGTCCAGCAGGTCGACGTACTCCCCCTTGCGCTCCCGCACCACGGGCGCGAGCACCTGGAACCGGGTCCCCTCGTCCATGGCGCGCACCCTGTCGACGATCTGCTGGGGCGTCTGCCGGGCGATCGGCTCGCCGCAGACCGGACAGTGCGGGTGTCCGATGCGGGCGTAGAGCAGCCGCAGGTAGTCGTAGATCTCGGTGATGGTGCCGACCGTCGACCGCGGGTTGCGCGACGTGGACTTCTGGTCGATGGACACCGCCGGCGACAGGCCCTCGATGAAGTCGACATCGGGCTTGTCCATCTGGCCGAGGAACTGGCGGGCATACGACGACAGCGACTCCACATACCGGCGCTGGCCCTCGGCGAAGATGGTGTCGAACGCCAGTGACGACTTCCCGGAGCCGGACAGGCCGGTGAACACCACGAGCGAATCGCGCGGCAGGTCCACATCGACGTTGCGCAGATTGTGCTCGCGGGCACCCCGGACGATCAATTGGTCACTCACGATGCACCATGCTAGGCGTGGGGTGCGACATCGCCGCATCCGCGCTGGTCACGGACGTCGTCGGACCGTGGTGTCACGATGGGAGGATGGGTATGACGAAGTCTCCGGGCGAGACGACGCCGATCCGCTGGGCACTGGCGGGGTTCGGTTCCGGCGGTCGCATCTTCCACGCCCCGCTGCTGGCGGCGGCGCCCGGCGTCGAGCTGGCCGCCGTGGTCACTGCGGACCCGGATCGCCGGACGGCCGTGTCGGCGCAGTACCCGGACGCGCAGTGCGTGGCGGCCATCGAGGACCTGCCCGCGTTGGGGGTGATCGGCGTGACGATCTCCACGCCGCCGGCCACCCACCTGCCGCTCGCGTTGCGCGCGATGGAACTCGGACTGCACGTCGTCGTGGACAAGCCCGTCGGCCTGACCGGGAGGGAGGTCATGCAGCTGCGCGCCGCCGCCGACGCGCACCGGCTCCGCGCGATCCCCTACCAGAACCGGCGCTGGGACAACGACTTCCTGACGCTGCGGGAGCTGCTGGCCGACGACCGGCTGGGGACCGTGCGTCATCTCACCTCCCGGCTCGATCGATTCCGGCCGGTCAAGGAGGGGTGGCCGTCCGATCCGGAGGCCGGTGGCGGTCTGCTGCTGGACCTCGGCCCGCACCTGATCGACCAGGCGGTGCAGCTCCTCGGCCGGGTGGAGGCGGTCACGGCGCAGGTCTCGCTGCACCGACCGGGCGCCACCGCAGACGACGACTTCTGCCTGCACCTGCGTCATGCCTCGGGAGTGACCAGCACGATGATCGCCAGCCTGGCGGCACCTGCTCCCGGCCCCCGGTTCCTCGTGCAGGGGGATCGTGCCGGGGTGCGCATCGAGGGCTTCGACGTCCAGGAGGCGCAGCTCAAGGCAGGCGGGGACCCGCCGTCGCTGGGCGCGGATTGGGGCGTCGATCCGCAGGCACAGGCAGTGCTGACCGACGCCGATGGCTCGTCCATGTCGCGCCCACTGGCCCGGGGACGCTGGGACACGTTCTACCCCGCCGTGTCCGCGGCCGTCACCGATCGGGGCGACCCGCCCGCCACCATGGGTGAAGCGGTACACACGGCCGAAATCATTGATGCGTCAAGGCAATCGGCGCGTACTCGGAGCGAGCAGTACATAGCACCAACCGGGTGATTCCGGGAAACACGCGGCCCTGGGTCTTGCGGCCCGCCGACTTTCCCGCTACCTTTGCATTACTGAATCATTACTCGGTATTACCAAACCTTGATCGTGATGCCGGGTCGATTCGGTCCCTGACGTTGCTGCGGTGAAGAGGGCGTCGTTCACCGCATGCCCCGGTGGCGGGGTCGGCACCTTTGTCGGCCCCGTCACTTGTCTTTCCGGGGTCCTGT
>CAZIIX010000256.1:0-3786 GCA_964539345.1 uncultured Actinomycetes bacterium
ATCTCCAGGGCCGCGGCGAGTGACCGGCGTGCGGTCGGCACGTTCACCGTCGACGTCGCTCGCACGCACGGCACTCTGGGATCTTTACTATTTGTCGCCGATCGGTTACCAATGGGTAGCACCCGATGGCGGTTGGAGGGCTGAATGGCTCGGCGACGAAAGTCGGCCAAGCGGGATTCTCCTCCGCAGCCGGTACCGCGTCCTGTTCCTAAGCCATCGCGGCTGCCGGGGGCGGTGGAGCGGCTGCTGCTGCGACGGCAGTCGCTGTCGACTGCCGAAATCGTGCAAGCGTTGGCTGCGCAGGGTGAATATGGCGCAACTCGCGAGAGCGTGGAGAATTTCTGCACCAGGGCATCGGGAATCAGGCGGAACGGCGGCGGACTGTGGTCCCTGACGCCTCAGCACAGGATCGACCTACTCCATGCGCAAGCAGCGAAGTCGCGTCGCGCGTCGGCTCATACGAACGAGGCGACAGTGCCAGGTACACGCGGGAACGCCGGCTCGAGTCGAGAGCCGCTCGATGTGCTGTCCGGCTTCTTCGGACATGGAATCCCCTTCACCGTGAGCGATGCCGTGGAGGCGCTGCGCGTGTGCGGGATTCGCCTCGGCGCTCGGGAACTCGGCGACGAGCTGGAGTCGTCAGTGCGGGTGCGAAAGGTGAGCGGACGGTGGCAGTGGAATCCTTCCGGCGAGGAACAGGTCCTCGCCGCACGCTCACGCCACGTCGACCGGGCGGTCCCGGCATCCCGCACTGAGATGACCTTGCGGCGCCCGACGCAGCGTCATTCGGGCCAGAGGCGAGCGCCCGCGACGGTGCGGCTCGCTTCGGACTCCGCGACGCCACACGCTGGCGACGTTGAGGAGTTGCTGGCACGGGTTCGCCAGCGGCTATCGCCGTCCGCGCTGGACGGTTTGACGTGTGCGTTCTGCGACCGGGTTTTCGCGTTCGGGCAATGCAACTGCGGGTCGACATGACCGACCCGTCGCAACGCCTCGACGAGTACATCGCGGCGTTCCGGGCAGAATTGGGAGCCGCACAACGGCACGGAGCGACCCGTCGCGTCGACCTCGACGATGGCCGGGTCACGCAGGCCGGCCAGACGAACAGCGTCCTCGTGTTCGCGAATCCAGGCACCGTCACGCTGCAGGAAGACGACGAAGTGAAGTTGACGCTTCGCGCTAAGACCTACGACGCGACCGTGCTGGGAGTATCGCCCAGTGAACTGGCGTTCTCTGTCCCTGCACACATCGCGGGCGACGTGGACACTGCGACGCTGGACTTCGCTGCCGGCTTCCTCTATCACGCCATCATCGCGCGGCTTGAGCGAATTCGCGACGAAGGACCAGAGGACTTCTTCGACCCGGCCATCGGTGACTGGGTCGCCCACGGTGACGTTGCCCGGTACGGCGACGCCTCGTTGTCCGTCGACTCATTCCTGAACGAGGGACAAGCCGATGCGGTGCGGACGATGCATCGGAGCCGGTCATCATTCTTGTGGGGGCCGCCCGGGACCGGCAAGTCGTTCACCGTGGCGGTCGCTGTCCGCGACATGGTGCGCCGTGGCCTATCGGTGTTGATCGCGAGCACGACGAATGCCGCCGTGGACGCCGTCGCGTTGAAGGTCGCCGACCTACTGCACGGAGACGGGAAACTGATGGCCGGGGTGATGCTGCGCGACGGATTCCCGACGCCCCAGGTCGAAGACGCTTACGGCGGAATCCTGGCTCGCGGCGGGGCGCTGGCTGCGCTCGGCCACGACGAACGAGAGCTGTTGCGTGACGTCGACAAGGCAATTGAGCAGGCGACCAGGCAGCAGTCACGGTTCCACCATCGCGGTTCCCGGTACGGCGCCTACACGGAGCAGTGGCGGGAACGGCTGGTCGCCTTGACGGATGATCGCGCGGCGCTCGCGGCGCTGGCCGACGACGTTGACGAACGGCTCATTTCCTCTGCGAGCGTCGTCGCAACCACAGTCCATCGAGTCGCCACCGCCGCCGTTCGCCGGCGTTTTGATGCCGTGGTAATTGACGAGGCCTCGATGATCAGCATGCCTCTGGCGTGGCTGGCCGCCGGGCAGGCCAGACGCCATGTCGTCGCCGCCGGCGACTTCCGACAGCTGGGGCCCATCGTGAAGACCGACGATCCGGCGGCCGCAGAGATCCTGAAGACGAGCCCGTTCGAGGAATCAGGCGTAGCCGATCGCGAGCGGCGAACGGCGCGCACGGTGTTCACCGGGCTCACGGAGCAGTACCGCATGACCGGGGCCGTCAACGACCTCGTCAGTAGGCATTTCTATCCTGATTCGCCGTTGACCGTCGCTCCGGCCATCCGGACCCGTGAGCCGCTTCGCGCCCTGCCTGACCTGCCGCCGCTCGTCCGCGTGGACGTGTCAGGCCATCGCATGTGGGCTGGCCGCAGCCTGGGCGAGCGCAGCCGATACAACCTTGCCAATGCGCAGATCGTTCACGCGCTCGCTACCCTCATGCGACGCGCCCACCAAGCCCCGCGCGATCTAGACCTGATCGCCATCAGCCCGTACCGGGCGCAGGCTACGATTCTCCGCGCAGCGCTGGATGAGGTGCTCTCCGTGGCCGATGGGGCCTTGGGTCGGACACGCGCGTCCACGGTTCATAGCTATCAAGGCGGCGAAGCGTGCACCGTCATCGTCGACCTGACGGACGGATACGGAACCGAAGTCGGCCCCTTCTACAGCGGAAGCACACTAGGCTCCGACACGTCGCGTCTGATCAACGTCGCCTTCAGCCGAGCGAAGGACCAGATCATCGTCATAGGAGATTTCAGCCGCGTCCGAGGCAAGACTCCCGCCGGGTCGCCGGTTGCCAAGGCGCTGGATACCATGCGTGCCACGGCTTCCGCGCTCACCGTCGAGGCGATTGCATCGCGGCTCGAATGCGGTGCGCCGTTCTCAGTCGCGGCAAACGGCCCGGGCGAGCGGGCGCTCGACGACATCGCAGATGCCGAGCGGAACGTGACCGTATTCAGCCAATGGATCGGAAAGCGCATGCGACCGTATGTCGAGTCGGCGCTGCAGAGCGCTCTGTCGAACGGGGCGTCGGTCCGCATCGTCATGGGCCCGAGGGAGCGCGCTGGACTCCAAGATGGGCAGCCCCGCCCCCTCCTGGAATGGGCCACGGCGATGCGCGAAGCCGGTATCACCGTCGACCTGCGTCACACGAGCGGCGGGTATGAGACGGCGGTGATCGCCGACGACATCGTGTGGACGGGGCGGAACGTCGACAGCGACGGGCTTTTCGGCGACAGGCCCTGCCCGGCAGGATTCCGTTCCGTGTCCGCCGCGCTCGCCACGGAGGCTACCCAGCATCTCGGTCGGCGGGCTCCGCGCGGGGCGCGCTTTGAGTCAGGTACCGAAAGCGCTCCGTGCCCGGACTGCGGTCGTCCCATGGCGTTTGCCGACGTATACCGCGCCACCTACCTCTACTGTCCATACTGCGAACCGGGCCGCGCACCGGGATCCAGGACCGCAACTCGCGGCTCGGGTTCCACGAAGACGGTCCACCACTCGCCTTCCCAGCCCGAGCCCCAAGCCTTCATCGACGTGCCGATCGTCCAGGAAGTGCGCGGGTATCTGGAACAGCACGCCATACCCGCCTCCGACATCACGCGCATGACGTGTCCGTCGTGCGGGCGAGTGATGAACCGTGATGGCAGGTGCCTTTGCGTGCGGTGACGGAGTCCGACCACGTGTGGTCCGATGCCCCGCACACTCCGGAGTGTCGACTCGTAACGGGCCATCACGCATCGCC
>CAZIIX010000257.1:0-3750 GCA_964539345.1 uncultured Actinomycetes bacterium
CGTTCCGTGAGCGGCAGGTCGTGGTGGGGCTGGCCGCCGGCTGGCCGCCGTCCCGGCTGGCCCCCGCCGTGGCGCCCGCGCATCGCGTGTGCCAACTGGTCCCGCTGCCGATGATCGCGCGCCACCTCGGCCCGATCGTGCTCTACCCGCGGCTGGACGAGGTGGCCGGACTGCTCGACGGCTGCGGCACGCTCATCGTCCCGGGCGACGAGCGCGACGTCACGATCTTCAGTGCGGCGTCCGCGGTCATGTCCTCGTACCTGGCGGCGCAACTGGCCGTGACGGAATGGACGATCGGCGAGGGCGTCGCCCCGAACGACGCGAAACAGTATGTGACGTCGCTACTCTCGGGTCTGGCTGCCACCTCGGTCGCGGCGGACGCGGCAGACCTGCCGGCGTTGATCGGACGGCACGAGACGCCCGGCGGCCTCAACGAGCAACTGCGCCGCACCCTGACCGAGGCCGGCCTCGGCGACGTGCTCCGGCAGGGGCTGGATGCGCTGCGAGCACGTCTGCGGTGAGGCCGGGCGGCCCGTGCGGTGAGGCCGGGCGGCCCGTGCGGTGGGGCCGGGCGGCCCATGCCCGACGTGCGCGTCACGAGGAATGTTCTGCCGCAAGGACTGTGACCAGTTCCTGGGCGCGGGTGACCGCGTCGCCGAACTGTTCCGGGTCGCGCGCGGCCAGTTCCTGGTAGAGCCGGACGGCCTCGTGCGCGCTGGCCAGTGCCGCCGAGTCGCGGCCGGCGACGTGCTGCCGGGTCGCGAGGTTGGTCACCAGCTGCGCGAGCTGCGGCAGGTAGGCGGGCCGGTTGCCCATCACCATGCGGCGGGTGAGGTCGACCGCTTCGCGACCGGCCGTCACCGCCTCCTCTGCGCGACCGGCCTCGCTGAGATCGGCGGCCAGGTTGTCCAGCGCGCTGGCCAGCCGTCCGGAGTAGGAGCGGGAGTTCAGCGCCACGAGCTCGCGGTAGCGGTCGATGGATTCCTGGGAGGTGGCCAGCGCCTCGTCGCCGCGCCCGCCCTTGGCCAACCGCACCGCCAGGTTGTTCAGCGCCATGGCCAGTGCGGCCAGGTAGGTATCGCGTTCGGCCGCGACGAGCTGCCGGTATAGCTCGCAGCATTCGCGGCTGTAGCGGATGGCCTCCGTCATCCGGCCGGCGACGTCGAGCATGTTCGCCAGGTTCTCCAGGCACATCGCCAGGTAGAAGCGGTACGTGTCGGGGTCCGCTTCGGCGAGCGTCCGATAGTGCTCGGCGGCCTGGGTCGCCGTGATGATCGCGGCGGGACGCTGATCGGCCTCGCGCAGCCGCACCGCGATGTTGTTGAGCTCCTGGGCCAGCGATGACAGGTACCGCGCGGAGTCCTGCCGGACCAGGTCCTGGTAGAGGGTCGCGGCCTGCTGAGATGTACTCAATGCTTCGGACTTTCGGCCCGCTGCGTCCAGCCGGTTCGCCAGGTTGGCCAGCGCCATGGCCAGTCGCGGGCGGTGGGTGTCCGGGTCGGCGTCGGCCAGCGGGCGCAACAGGGTCACGGCCTGGTCGGCGATGACGAGGGAGTCGTGCTGCTGCCCGGCGTCGTGCAGGCGCACCGACAGGTTGCTCAGCGCGGACGCGACGTACGGCAGGAACAGCTGCGCATCCGGATGGGCGGGTTCGGTGGTCGGGGCCGGCGTGGTCGGGGTTGCTGGGGCGGCCGGGGTGGCGGCTGGCGCGACCGGTCGGGCTGGCGCGGCCGGTGGGGCCGGCGCGGCCGGTGGGGCAGGCGGAGCCGAGGTTGCTGGTTGGGCTGGCAGGGCGGGTGGGGTCCCGGCCAACAGGCGGAACAGGTCGACCGCCTCCCGCGCTGCGGCCAGCGCATCGTCGGACCGCCCCACCGCGTCCAGCTCGTCGGCGAGATGATCGAGCGCGACGGCCAGGTCCGGGCGGAACACCTCGGGGTCGGCGACGGCCAGGGCGCGGTAGAGCGTGATCGCCTGCTCGGCGGAGCGGACCGACGCGGCGTGCTCACCATCGGCAGCGAGCCGGTGCGCGCGGTCCAGCGCCGCGTCGGCTCGCTCGGCCTGCTCGGTCGCGCCGGTCGCGTGCATGTCTCTGGCCTCGTCCGATCCGTCCGCCTGCTCGGCCGGTGCGCCCGCCTCCGCCGCGTGCACTTGTCTGGCCTCGTACGGACTGTCTGCCTGCGCTGCGTGCTCGGCTGCTCCCGTCGCACCGGTCGCCCGGACGCTCCGCTGCTGGTCGCGCACTGTGCCGTCCCTCCATCGCGGCGGGCCGAGGACGCGCCTGCGTCATGGCCGTACCGGTCCTGCCGCCCGTACCGACAATAGGCGCCGCGCACCACGCGCCGTCGCGGCGATCCCTACCACGCCCCGCCCGCCCCTCCCAAAATGATGTTCGTGCTGCAGAGTGATGCGGCCCAATTTCTCTGCAGAACGCACACGATTTTCCGAATGTGCTGACCTCGTCGCGGGCCGTCGGCCTTCGCAACCCTATTCGCTGCGGAGCCTGCGGAGTGTGGTCATGATCGTTGCGACGACACCACGCGGGTCGTCGAACACCTGTGACGCGGTGAAGTGCAGCACGATCCATCCGCCATCGACGAGTGCTTGGGCACGGCGGTGCGTGCGCTCGAATGCGTCGCGGTCAACGGCCTCGTCGTGGTACCGCCTGCCGTTGATTTCCACTGCCAGCATGACGTCCTTGAAGCCGACGTCCGGGAACACGGTCCCCACACCGGACGATGTCCGCCGATTCGCCACCCATCCGGTGATCCCTGCCGCGGTCAGCGCCGCATGCAGTGCGCGCTCCGGAGGGGACCACGGGTGAGTCATGACGGACTTGGCGGCTTCGGTCGCCCGGGCGATGCCTGTGCAGCCCTTGCTACGCGCCAACGACGCCTGGATCTCCCGGACCGTGACCTCGCGGCGGCGTAGCGCCAGATCCAGGTAGTCGTTCGGCGCGCGCCACCGTGCCAGGTCCAGACAGCTTCGAGCGACCGAGGTGACGGCGATGGTCCTGATCCAGTTGCGATCCCGTCCGTCGACGACTGCGCGGTGGGTGCGGATCCCCGGTACCGGCCGCCGACAGCGTGACAGCGGCAGATACACATCGATGACGGGCGGGCAACGCTCCAGCAGGCCTGTCCAGTACAGCGCGGCGCGGCCGCCGACGAGCGCATTCGGGCCCGCCCACAGCCACGCTGCCCACATCCGCACCGCCGGGTTCGTGGGATCGTCGACCGCGAGGACGCCCGGTAGCACGCGGCGCCAGTGGCCCGACCGGAGCTGATAGTCGAGGCTGGTTCGCGGCATTCCCCCCGCCAGGGCCTGGGTGCGAAGTATGACGCCGTCCTGGGCGCGCAGGGTGTCCTCGACCCCGGCGGCGCGGGCGAACGCTACGAGGTGCGGGTTGGATGCTGAACGCATCCGCCCAGCACAGTCGATCTGGCGCGGTGCCGCGGGAGCCTGCGGCCGGCTGTGCAGGAATACCGGACAGGTGGACAGACCGCGTGGCGCTGCCAGGCACGCCGTGGCGCTGCCGCATCGCCGTGCCACCCCGCACCACCTGAAGATGATGTTCGTGCTGCAGAGAAATATCAGCCAAAATCTCTGCAGAACGAACATCATTTTCGAAAGTGCCCCCGCGCCTTCAGTCCCGTGCGCGGGCTGCGATCCGCTCCGCGGCCCGATCACGCGCCGCTTCGTCCGGCGTCACTCCGCGTCGGTCGGCCTCGGCCAGGATCTCGGCCGTCCGCT
>CAZIIX010000258.1:0-3737 GCA_964539345.1 uncultured Actinomycetes bacterium
CACCAACGTGCCCCAGTCGGGCTGCTCGCCGCGGCGGGGGTCGGGATGCTCGTACAGCGGTGTGCCGTCGAAGCGCGCCAGCGCCCACGCGTCCTTCGGGAAGTGCGCCGGGACCCAGTCCAGGATGACTCCGTACCCGTGCTGGTGCAGCGTGTCCACCAGGTAGCGGAAATCGTCCGGCCCGCCGTGCCGCGAGTCGATGGCGTAGTAGGAGGTCACCTGGTAGCCCCAGGAGCCGCCGAACGGATGGCCGGCGAGCGGCAGGAACTCGACGTGGGTGAACCCCGTGGTGGCCAGGTAGTCCACCAGCGCCGCGGCCAGATCGCGGTAGCCCAGGCCCTGTCGCCAGGAGCCGGCGTGCACCTCGTAGATGGACATCGGCCGATCGGCCCAGCCGGTCTCGGCCCGCTGCGTCATCCACTCCTGGTCCTGCCACTGATGGGCGGAGGTCGCGACGACCGAGGCGGTGGCGGGGGGGACCTCGGTGGCGAACGCGAGCGGGTCGGCCTTCTCCCGCCAGGTGCCGTCCCGGCCGAGGATCTGGAACTTGTAGCGGCACCCGTCGCCGACCTCGGGGACGAACAGCTCCCACACTCCGGACGAGCCGATCATGCGCATCGGGGTGCCGGCGCCGGTCCAGTGGTCGAAGTCGCCGGAGACCCGCACGCCGCGGGCGTTCGGCGCCCACACCGCGAACGAGGTGCCGGTGACGTCGCCGCCGGGGGTGCTGTAGGTGCGCACGTGGGCGCCGAGCACCGTCCAGAGTTCCTCGTGCCGGCCCTCGCCGATCAGGTGCTGGTCCATCTCGCCGACCGTCGGCAGCCACCGGTACGGGTCGTCGACCTCGTAGACCGCGCCGTCGCCGTAGTCCACGCGCAGCCGGTAGTCGCCGAGTTCGCCGGGAACGGTGGCCGAGAAGATGCCGCCGTGGGTGTGTTCCAGGGCGACCTCGCTGCCGTCGGCGAGCAGGGTGACCGCCTTGGCGTGGTGGCGCAGCGTGCGCACGACGGTGCTGCCGTCCGGTTGGCGATGGGCGCCGAGGATGCCGTGCGGATTCCAGGTGTCGCCGCCGATCAGGCGCTCGTAGTCGTCGACGGACGGGCCGGTGGCCGCCGCCTGCGGTGTTTCTGCCGGCTGCGGTGTTCCTGCCGGCTGCGGTGTTTCTGCCGGTTCCGGGGTGGCCGCACCGGAGGGTTGCGCGGCCGGGTCCTGCCCGGTGTCCGGCGCCGGGGGGCCGGGCGGTGCGGCCGACGCGGACTCGCCGCGGCGCTTCGAGGGGTTGGTCATCACACAGGCTCCGGGACTCGCGGGTTAGCGGTTCGACGACGGGTGGGCGGCGGTCATGGGGCGGACTCCGAGGTCAGCTCGGCCACGGCCGCCAGCGGGATCTGTTCCCACGCCGGCCGGTGATGGAACTCGTAGGCGACCTCGTAGATCGCCTTGTCCAGCTCCAGCGCGGTCAGCAGCGGCGCCCAGTCGCGCGGATCGGAGCCGGAGGCCGCCGCATAGCCGTCGCAGAACGCCGCCCGGTTCCGCTGGGCCCACTCGGACGCGCGGTACGACAGCTGCGCATCGGACGAGCCTCCCACCAGCATGTGCTGCGCGGCGTAGTCGAACGAGCGCAGCATCCCGGCCACGTCCTGCAGCGGCGAGCGCAGCTCCCGGCGGGCGGCGATCGGCCGCGACGGTTCCCCCTCGAAGTCGATCAGGACCCAGCCGTGCAGGGTGCGCAGCACCTGGCCGAGATGCAGATCCCCGTGGATGCGCTGCACCGTGGCCGGCACGGCCGTGACGCGCTCGCCGAGACGCGCGAACGTGCGGCGGATCGCCGGTGCCCACTCCTCCAGCGGCGGCACGCGCCCGATGAAGCGCTCCGCGCGTCCGGTCATCGCCTCCATCAACGAGGCCGCCCCGCGGCCGCCCAGCGGCTCGGTGCCCAGGTGCTCGGCCAGGTCCCGATGCACCGCGGCGACCGCCTCGCCGAGCCGGCCGGCCTCCGAGGCGAAGTCGCCGCCCACCTCGTCGGCGTGCAGATCGGCCTCGCCGAGCAGGTCGCGCACGCTGGCGGTGGCCATCGACCAGCCGTCCGCGCAGTTGCTGAAGAACTCCGTCGCCACCGCCAGCGTCGTCGGGGCGCCGTGCACCGGGCCGACGAGTTCGCCGATCAGCCGCGGGGTGTGCCGGCCGCCCAGGTCGCCGCTGGCGGGATCCCCGGCGGCCACCGGCGGATGCGCGGCGCTGAGCGCGCGCAGCAGTTCGGCATCCGGGTTGGTCCCCGGTTCGAGGCGTCGGAAGAACTTCAGGATGACCTGGTCGCCGTAGACGATCGAGGTGTTGGACTGTTCCGCGGTCAGCACCAGCCCCGAGGCCGAGGTGTCGACCTCGATGCCGGGCTCGGGCGCACCGGACACCGCCCCCAGCGGGTCGCCGTGCGCGACGGCCTTCAGCAGCAGCGACGACACCTGGTGGTCGTGCAGCGCATCGAAGCACATGTGCCCCTCGACCGCGCCGATGATCGCGTGCTCGATGTTCTCGGACGGTTCCGTGCGCCACCCGACGAGGATCTGGTAGGTCACGCTGGTCGCGGCTGCGTCGTCGTGCGGGACGGTCGCCCAGTCGTCGGTGCGGACCGCGACGACGACCCATTCGACGGTCGCCGATTCGGTGGCGGTGACGGGCAGGCGATCCAGCAGGGTCAGCGCCCCCCGATACAGCGTCGACCCGGCGAACCAGCGTTGGTTGGGCAGCCAGTCCGCGAGCAGTCCCAACAGGGCCTCGTCATGGGCGGTGTGGTCGCTCACGGGCGAGGCGCTGCCCGGCGTCGATCTGTCGCTGCTCATTCGCTGCTCATTCGCTGGGGGGCACCTCCGGTGTCGTCGATGAGTCGGAACCAGTAGAAGCCGTGACCGGGCAGGGTCAGCAGATACGGCAGTTCGCCGATGCGCGGGAACGGGTTGCCGCCGGTGAGCTCCACGGGGGTGAGGCCTTCGTAGCGGCGCAGGTCCAGCTCGACGGGTTGCGGGAACCGTGACAGGTTGTGCACGCACAACACGGTGTGCGCCTCGCTCCCGTCGTCATGGTCCGCATCGTGTTCCTGCCCCCGATCGCTGCTCGGTGTCGCCGACGCGTGCCGCCCGGACGCCTCGTCACCGGTCTGGTCGCCGACGACGTGGCGGTGGTCGTGTTCCACGTCCGGCACCCGTATAAACGACAGTACCGACGGGTTGGAGCCGCCCAGGTCGAGCATCGCGCCGGTGGCGAACGCGGGATGCTCGCGGCGCACCTGCAGCATGCGGCGCGTCCAGTGCAGCAGGGAGGCGCTGGAGTTCATCTGCGATTCGACGTTGACCGTCTGGTAGCCGTAGACCGGATCCATGATCACCGGCAGCGTCAGCCGGCCGGGGTCGGAGCGGGAGAATCCCGCGTTGCGGTCCGGGGACCACTGCATCGGCGTGCGCACCCCGTCCCGGTCGCCGAGCCAGATGTTGTCGCCCATGCCGATCTCGTCGCCGTAGTAGAGCACGGGGGAGCCGGGCAGGGACAGCAGCAGCGCGGTGAACAGCTCCTGTTGGTTGCGGTCGTTGTCCAGCAGCGGGGCCAGCCGGCGGCGGATGCCGATGTTGGCCTTCATCCGCGGGTCCTTCGCGTACTCCGACCACATGTAGTCGCGTTCCTCGTCGGTGACCATCTCCAGGGTCAGCTCGTCGGGGTTGCGCAGGAAGATTCCCCATTGGCCG
>CAZIIX010000259.1:0-3716 GCA_964539345.1 uncultured Actinomycetes bacterium
CACCAGCGCGCGACGTCCGGCCAGCGATTCCTCCGTCATTCCCGCACCCCTTGCCCCTCCGTCGCCACCTGCCGGATCGTCGCGGCCACGGCGTCCGCGCCGGCCGGTCCGAGCAGGATCGTGTAGTGGTTCGTGTCGTCGACCGTCGTGACCCGCAGCGCCGGGAAGTGCTGCTGCCACGTGGCGACCGTGTCCGGGTCGTACAGGCCGCCGGGTTCGCCCAGCAGGCCCGCCGGCGCACGCAGCAGCGGAACCGGGCGCGCCGCCTCGGTCAGCAGCGTCAACGCGTCGCGCAGTGTGGTCCCGGTGGCCAGGTCGACGGTGTCGCCGCGCACGGCGGCCAGCGAGCAGGAGGACCGCAGCCGCGGTGCGGTGCCGGTCAGGTCGTACTCGACGTAGCGGCGGATGTCGTCGTTCCACTCGGCCATGGCCGGATGGTCCCGCCACGGTGCCACCGCCGCCTCGCGACTGCGGAACGTCGCGGACAATCGTTGTGCCGCAGGCCCTATCACCGATTCCAGGGCAGCGTCGGGGTCGCCCGTCGCCGGAAGCGCCAGCGGCGGACCTCCGTCGACCAGGACGAGTCCGGCGACGCGGTCCGGGTGCAGGTGGGCGAGCGACAGTGCCGCGAAGCCACCCATCGAATGGCCCACCACGATCGCGCGAGCCACCCCGAGCGCGTCCAGGACCGCAATCGCGTCGGCGGCATGGACCGCCATGCCGTATGGCCCGGGGAGGTCGCCGGATCGGCCGCGGCCCCGCAGGTCGGGCGCGAGCACCCGGAACCGGGCGAGCCGACGCGCGGTCGGTGCCCAGCACAGGTGGTTGGCCGTCACGCCGTGCAGTGCCAGCACCGCCGGGCCATCGGTCCCCCACCGGCCCACGCGCAACATCCCGCCACGGACCGCGACATCGACCGTGCCGTACGGCTGCTCGGCGTGCGCCGGCGTCCCGCTACTCATACTCCTCCCCCGATCCTCAGACAGGTGGCGGCCCAGGTGTACCCGGTGCCGGCGGCGAGGAGCAGGCACACCGAGCCGGGCGTCAGCCGACCCTCGCGGTGGGCCCGGTCGAGGGCGAACAGCGGGTCCACACCGCTCATGTGACCGGTGTCGGACAGGTAGATCGACCGGGACTCGTCGACGCCGAGTTCGTCCAGCAGAGCACGGTGCATGCTGCGCTTGAGATGGATGGGGCAGACGAAGTCGACGTCATCGATCGTCAGCCCGGAGCGTTTCACGGCTCCCTCGGCGACGGCGATGAAGGCAGGGAGGCTGTCGGCGTTGAGCCGCTGCTTCATCGTGTCCAGGTCATCGACATCGAGCTGCGGACGATACGGGCCTCCGGTCGCGGAGCGGTCGTCCGGCCCGGGTAGCGGCTGCACGCTTCCGCCGATGGGCATCTTGACGTGCAGCGAGTACGAGCCGTCCGAGATGGCGTGCGACCCGAGGATGGTGGCGTATCCCGCGGATGCGTCCCGCGTGACCAGCGCGGCCACGGCGCCGTCTCCGAAGTCGAGCGCGAACCGGATCCGTCGGTTCTGCGGGTCGATCAGTCGCGTCTCCCTGCTCGCGCCGACCATCAGGACGCGGCTGATGTCCGGCTCGGCGACCAGCATGTCGCGCACGATGCGCGCGGCGACCGGCGATCCGCACGACACGTAGTCCAGTTCGAGGGCGAATGCCCCTGCGCACCCCAGTCGGTGCGCGATCAGCGGCGCCGCCTGCCAGACCGGGTACTCCTTCCACTGCGAGCCGAAATAGACGACGACGTCAATGGTCGCGGGGTCGATGCCGGACTCGTCGAACAGGGTGCGCCCGGCTCTGACCGCCATGTCGCAGACGTGCTCGTCCGGCGCGGCGAGGTGCCGTCCGGTCAGCCCGAACCGGTCGACGATCACCGACTCCGGGATGTCGGATGCCGCTGCGATCGACGCCGAGGTCACGACCTCGTCGGGAAGGTATCCCGCCGTCGCCGAGATGTGTACCGATGCCGTCATCACGTGTCCCGGCGATCCGGCTCGGGGTGTGCCACCGCGGGTGCGGCGATGCCGAGCGCCCGATGGACCAGGGTGATCACCTGCTCGAACACGTCCGCGGGGACCTCGTTGGAATCGCCCCACAGCACCCATCGCATCCCGATCATCTCGCCGATGCCCGTCAACGCCCAGGCGGCGACAACCGGGTCCATGGCGGCGATCTCGTCGTTGTCCATGGCCTGTTGCAGGCCGGCGACGTATCCGGAGACGATGCGGTCGTAGTGCAGGTGCAGCGCCTGCGGCGACACGAACTCGGCCTGCCGGATGATCCGGTACAGCGCCGGGTGTTCGGCGGTGAACCGGAAGAAGGCGGCGAAGCCCAACCGTTCTGCCTCGGCACGGCTGGTGCCCGACCTGGAGGCGGTGGCCATGGCGTGGCGGACGCGCCGGTTGAGGTCCTCCACCAATTCGTCGAAGACCTGTCGCTTGCCGTCGAAGTACTGGTAGAACGTTCCCTGCGCGACCTCCGCCTCCTGGGTGATCTTGACGATCGACGCGTCGTGGTAGCCGAACTCGGCGAAGATCGTCTCAGCGGCCTCCAGCAGTCGCTGCCTGGTCCTGGCTCCGCGTGAGGTGCGCGGCGTGCGGCCGGTCATGTCTCGTCGCCCGTCTGTCGATGGAGGTGTCGCAATCGTGCCTTGTCTATCTTCCCCACACCGGAACGGGGGAGGGCATCGGTGAAGTCGACGGTGGCCGGCACCTTGAATCCGGCCAGCCGCTGCCGGCAGAACGCGCGGACGGCGTCCGTGTCGAGCTCGCTGCCCGCCCGCCGCACGACCACGGCATGGCCTGCTTCGCCCCAGCGGGGATGCGGGAGACCGATGACGGCGGCCTCGACGATGTCCGGATGCGCGGTCAGCACCGATTCCACCTCCGCCGGATACACGTTCTCCCCGCCGGAGACGTACAGGTCCTTGAGCCTGCCACGCAGCCGGTAGTAGCCCTCGGCGTCCCGCTCGGCGATGTCTCCGGTGTGCAGCCATCCGTCGCGCAGCGCGTCGGCGCTGGCCTCCGGCATGCCGTGGTAGCCCGGGAACACGTTCGGCCCGCGTACCAGCAGCTCGCCCACCCCGGCGCCGTCGAGCAGCGTTCCCGGCTCCGGCCCGGCCAGGGCCGTCTGCACGTGCGGGTACGGTTTGCCCGCCCAGCCGAGGCGTGCGGTGGCGTCCTCCGGCGGGAGGCAGAGCACGTTCGGTGCCGCCTCGGTCAGCCCGTAGCCCTGCGTCAGCCGCACGCCCCGGCCGATCCAGGTGTGTAACAACGACTCCGGCATTGGTGCTCCCCCCACGATCGCGAGCCGCAGGCTCGATAGGTCCGTTGTCGCGAAATGCGGGTCCTCGGCGAGGAACTGGTAGGTTGCCGGCACGCCCATCATGGTCGTCACCCGCTTCTCCGCGATCAGCCGCAGCGCCTCTGCCGGGTCGAACCCGGCCGGCATGACGACCTTCGCCCCGGACCACCACGCCAGCAACGGTTGCACGTTCCATCCTCCGACGTGGAACTGCGGCAACAGCGCGAGCACAACGTCATCGCCGGACATCCCGGTCATCAGCTCGAGGGACAGGTTGGTCCAGAAGCAGTTGGCGTGGCTGAGCAGCGCGCCCTTCGGACGACCGGTGGTGCCCGAGGTGTAGATCAGCAGCAGCGGGTCCTCGTCCCGGACACCGCCGCCGACCGA
>CAZIIX010000260.1:0-3705 GCA_964539345.1 uncultured Actinomycetes bacterium
GCCATCACCTGCAGGGAGTCGCCCAGGATCATCCGGTTCGACCAGTTGGCGCTGTGCGTGTAGAACTCGAGGTTGTCCAGCGGGCCGAGCCCGTCGAACGTGTCGAACAGCGTGAACTCCGGCTCCTGCTCGCCTTCCTTCGCAGTGCGGCGCAAGTTCTCGATCAGCACGCGGGGGTCGATCTTCTCCTGGATATAGATCGGCGGGGCGTCGACCACCATGCCGGCCGCCTCGGCCAGGTCCTGATCGGTCTCGGGTCCATTACCGTCGCCGTATTTGCCGCGCCACACGAGTTGGGGGTCCTGGGTCACGTCGCGTTGCAGCAGAATCCGCCGGGCGCTGGCGATCTCCGGTGTGACGAACTCCTGCGCATCGGCGGTGGGCAGGTTGATGCGCTTGTCGTCATGGCGTATGGCGTCGACCGGGACCGGTCCGCGTGCCGCCTGTTTCCTACCGCGCGGCGGCATAGGTTCCCCTCTCGTCGCGTGCGGCCATGCCCGCAAGGTCCAGCAGATCGGGCGGTCCGATGATCGCCCGGTCCTCGTACAAATTCTCGATCGCGTCCGTCAAATCGGCATTCATCGTGACCGGGTCAGTGATCTCCACGTATCCCCACCGGCCGAATCCACCGTGGTTGTTCACTGCAGGGCACCAGGAGTCGCGCGCGACGGCCGCCTTCATCGCCGTCGATCCGGGCGAGTGCTGCTGCTTCTGCCCGCCGGATACCTCCACGATCAGCGTCCGGTCGACGATTTCACCGACCCTGCGTTGGAGGCGCAGCAGGAAGTCCGGCACATATGCGTGCGAGACCCCTTCGTACACATACGGTATGGAGAATCCGAGGTGGTCGTTCTTGACGTAGGCGGCAACCGGTGCGCCTGCCTTCTCGCAGAAGGCCATGGCGAGTTGCTCCCACGTGTTGCCGCCCGGGCCGTCCAGCACGACGTGTGACACCTCGCAGCGATCGGGGTCCGTGGTGATCGCTACCTTGCGCGTCACGAACGACACCGCACCCGTTGACCCGACCGGTTCGAACGGCCGTAGCAGCGGCAGGATCCGAAGACTGCCGCCGTCGTGCTGGGAGATGATCGCTTGGAACACCGCGTCGGCCGCCTTCGCCTCCCAGAGCGCGTACTTCGCCAGATACCCCAGATGGAATCCGTCCGAGACGCGTACCGCTCGATCCAGCCACTGGCGGCACAGGCGCACCAGCGTCGGGAACAGCCACGGCCGCTGATCCTCCCGGGAGGGGGAATCCACGAGACCACCGTCATACCCAACAAGTTCACTGGGATCGCCAGCCACATCGGGCACATCGGCTCCGTACGCGAATTCTCGGCGGACCAGCCGCCGGGCGAGTCGGTAGGCCACCGTGCTCGCGCGCATGTCCTCCACATCATCGGCGATGCGCTGCGTCGTCCCCACGATGGGCGCGGCCTCCGTCCAGGACGGCACGGTGTTCGGCCCGATCTCGAACGGTTCGAGCTCGTCGGGCAGCAGGAGCTCGGGGTCCGTCATCTCGAACCGGTAGCCGGATAGGTGGGGGAAGGTGATGCGCTGGTCCTCCCGCCCGGCGACGGTGCGAACCTCGATCGCAGGGGCGGGCGGCTTCGTCTCGATCGGCGGCGTGTCGGACGGGATGAACGCGAACGGCACCCCGTACACATTGGCGTACTCAGCGGGGAACCGGCCGGAGTCATCCGTCACATAGGTCCGACGGCGGAGTCCGCGCCCGACCACCTGCTCGCAGAGCAGCTGCGAACCGAAAGCGCGAATGCCCAGAATGTGCGTGACCGTATTGGCATCCCAACCCTCGGTGAGCATGGACACGGACACCACGCAGCGCACGTCGGAGCCGAGCGAATCGGGTTTGCCGACAGTGTTCATGACCTCCCGCAGCAGATCCTCGTCGGTGAGCGACGCCGCATCGCCGCCCGGATTGCGCAGCCGCCAGGCACTCTTGAACGCGGCGATCTCATCCGCTGCGGAGGCCTTGAACTCCTTCGAGAGGCCTTCACCGGATTCGAGCTGCGCCGAGTCGATGAGGATCGTGTGCGGTCGTGGCAGCGTCACACCGTCCGGTGCATTCTCGAACAGCGCCAATCTTCCCGGGATCTGCCGCCTCGTACCGTCCTGAAGGACTGTCTCGCTGCCGGCGATCCAGTCGTAGACCAGCTTGGACACGGCAGTGTTGGGGCAGACGACGATGAAGACCGGTGGTGGCTCGCCGAGCGGCGCCCACTCCTGCTGCCAGTGGGCGAAGGACCGCTGGTACGACTCGTAGAGCGAGTAGAGCGCTCCCTCCAGCTCGACGGGGGGCACCCAGTTGCTGACGTCCAGGTTCTTCCGATTGGTCTTCGGCAGGTCCTTCTTGACCTTGTCCCATAGGTCGAGGTAGGTCACTCCGTCGATCTGCGCATTGTCGTCCACCGGGACCCGCGGCACCTTGACGATGCCGGCTTCGATGGCGTCCATCAGCGAGAAGTCCGAGACGGTCCACGGGAAGATGAATCCTTCTTTGTACCCGGAGCCGGACAGGTAGAACGGCGTCGCAGAGAGGTCATAGATCTGCTTGATACCGACCCGGCGTGCGATGGCCTGCAGCCCGGTGAACCAGATGCGCGCGTCCTTGTTGCGGTCCCTCGCTTCCTTGTCCGGTGCGACGGCGCCGTCGGCCTCGTCATCGACCGTCAGTGGCTTGTCTTGATAGCAGTGGTGCGCCTCGTCATTGAGCACGAGGATCTCCCCGCCGCGTGCGCGTCCGGTGGCCGTGGAGGTACCGACGCCCCAGCCGCGCAATACTCGCGAGACCATGGCGTCCTCGGTCTCGCGGAACGGGTCATCGCTGCGGCCGTGACGCAGGATCTCGCGCGTCGTCTTGGAGACGTTCTTGATCTCCTTGGCATCCCGGAGCTGGAACGCGTGCCAATTGGTGACGAGGATCTGCGCCTTGCCGAGCAGCCCCTTGAGGCCGCTGGGCACCAGACCCCGCATGTCGTAGTAGTTCTCCGGGTCGTTCGGCTGCAGCACTCGCAGCCGGTCCCGGATCGTGATGCCGGGTGTGACCACCAGGAACCGTTTGGTGAATCGCCGGTCGTGGGGGCGCGCCACCTTGTTCAGCGTCTGCCAGGCAATCAGCATGGCCATGACGACGGTCTTGCCCGACCCGGTCGCCATCTTCAGCGCGATGCGTGGCAGTCCATCGTTGTGCTCATCGTTGTGCGCATCGAGTTGGCTGCGCCACTGCCGGTACCCGGCGCGGCGTCCAGCGACTTCGGCCAGGAAGATGGCGGCCTCGGCCGCCTCTCGTTGCGCGAACAGGATACGGTTGTCGCGCTGCGAATCGGCCCAGTGCACCAGCAGCTTGCGGCTGATCGCCGTGACCCCGTCGTAGCCCGCCGTGCGCCACCGCATGATGTCGAGCCGCAGATCGTTGATCAACTGGTTGCGCTGCACTGCCTCTTCGGTGCGCAGCGTGAGTTCCAGCTGCTCGTCTGCTCCGCCGGGCGTGGGCTGCCCCTTGCGGCGCTTCTTTTTCGGCGCTGCCACCGGAATGAAGGATTCGCTCGGCCGCCGGCCATCCAGGATCCGGCCCGTGGGCCCCCGTCGGCCCAGCTCGAAGTAGCGGGACGGAGGGTCGTACGGGCCGTTGAGGACCGGGTCCGCCAGCGGGGGCGCCGAGCCGCCGTCGTTCACGTCCGCACC
>CAZIIX010000261.1:0-3698 GCA_964539345.1 uncultured Actinomycetes bacterium
CTCTCAGTGTCCGTCGCGCAGGGCGGGCACCGGCGCTCAGTGCACTGATAGTAACCGGAACCGGGCCACACGGGCATCGTTGCACCGTGCGGGCGCAAACCCCCAGGTGCTACGCCGACACACCCATCCGCGGGCCCGTCTGCGGCCGCGGTCGCTATGCCGACGCGCGCCCGTCCGCGGGCTCGGCACCGGTCTCGTAGGAGGAGATCGCGGCGACCTTCTCGGCCGACGGCGAGGACGTGTCGAACTGGTAGTCCAGCCATTGCCGCGCGAGCTGCCGGGCCAACTCCAGCCCGACGACGCGTTGCCCCATGCACAGCACTTGCGCGTTGTTGCTCAGCACCGATCGCTCCACCGAGTAACTGTCGTGCGCGGTCACCGCTCGCACGCCCGGAACCTTGTTCGCGGCGATCGCGACCCCCAGGCCCGTCCCGCAGAACAACAGTGCCCGGTCGACCCTTCCGTCGGTGATGAGCCGGGCCGCACGGACAGCGACGTGCGGGTAGGCCTCGTGGTCGTCCTCGCCCACCCCGACATCGATGACCTCGGCGACGCGCGGGTCGGCGGTGAGGTCCGCGTAGAGCCGGGCCTTGTAGTCGCTGCCGGCATCGTCGCTACCGATGGCGATGCGCAGCCGATGGTCGTGTCCCGTCATTGGTCTTCCCGTCGATCCGCGGCGGAGCCCAGCACGTCGCCGATGGCGGTCAGGCAGATCGCCAAGGACGTCGCTCCCGGATCCGGTGCGCCGACGCTGCGGTCGGCCAGTGGCCGGGCGCGACCGACCTTGGGCCGCAGGGAGGCGGTGTCGTGGGCGGCCTTGGTCGCCGCGGCGGCCGCCTCGGCCCACGCCGCGGCCAGGCTCTCGCCGCTGGCCAGTGCCGGCCGGAGGACGTCGACGAAGGGCGCGAGCGCATCGAGCATCGTCTTGTCGCCGAGTTCGGCCTTGCCCATCTCGGAGATGGCGCGGAGCCCGTCATCCAGGGCGGTCGCGATGGTCGCCGTGGACGGGGACCCGTCGTCGCCGAAGCGCCGTCCGATCGCTTCCAGGGCCACACCCCAGAGCGCCCCGGAGGTACCTCCCGCCTTGGCGGCCCAGGCAGTGCCGGCGGACCGGAGCACGGTGCCGGCCCCGGCCCCCTCGGCGACGGCGGCAGCCGCGGCCGCGTGGGCAGCCGAGGAGCCCTTGACCATGCCGCGCCCATGGTCGCCATCGCCCGCGACGGCGTCCATGTCGCCGAGTCGCTGCTCGGCCTCGGCCATGGATTCGGCCACGCTCGCCAGGCAGGTCACGATCGTGGCGGCGCACCGGCGTGCGTCGTCGTCCGCCCAGTGCGGAGTCGTGGTCGCGGCGGCGAGGGGTTCGCGCACCTGGCGTCGAACGCCGTCGGCCTGTGCGGGGCTGGCCGTGCCCTTGCGGAAGGCCGGGGTGTCGGCCGGGGCGGTCCACCAGCGCTCCAGTTCCTCGTCCAGCCACGTCAGGGACAGCGAACAGCCGGCCATGTCGAGACTGGTGACCAGCTCTCCGATCTCGTGGTCGATGGGGGTCAAGCCGGCCTCGTCGAGCAGGGCCCGGACCGACCGCCACACGACGAACAGCTCCTCGTACTTCGTCGCACCCAGCCCATTGAGGATGACGGCGACCCGGCCGCCGTCGGCTCCGGCCGGCGCGTCCGCCAGGACTCCGTCGACGAGAACGCGTGCCAGTTCCGCCGCGGACGGCATCGGAGCATCGCGAATGCCGGGTTCGCCGTGGATACCCATCCCGACGGACATGTGGCCGTCCGGGACGGTGAACAGCGGCGAGGTCGCACCGGGCATGGTGCATCCGCCGAACGCGACGCCCAGGGTCCGGGTCCGGGCGTTCGCCTTCGCGGCGGCCCGTTCGACATCGGCGAGGGGCAGGCCCTCCTCGGCGGCCGCCGATGCCGCCTTGAACACGGCGAACCCGCCGGCGATGCCGCGCCGGGTGGCCGCCTCGGACGGTGCCGCGCTCGCCACGTCGTCGGTGATGGCCAGGTATCGCGCGGGGATGCCGTCGGCGGTGAGTTGGTCCGCGGCCCGGCGGAAGTTCATCACGTCGCCGGCGTAGTTCCCGGTGAGGAAGAGCACCCCGGCGTCGCCGGCCGCGTTCCGCCCGACCGAGACCGCGTCGGCCGTCGACGGTGAGGTGAACACGTTGCCCACCACGGCGCCGTCGGCGAAGCCGGGTCCGACCACACCGAAGAACGCCGGATAGTGGCCCGACCCTCCGCCGAGGACGACGGCGACCTTGCCGTCCGCCGTCGGCGCCGACCGCACCACGCCCCCGGGAACCTGGGTGACGTACCGCGAGTAGGCGTCGCTGAAGCCGGCGAGCAGGTCGTCGGCGAACGTCGCCGCGTCGTTCCAGAGCCTCGTCATGCTGTCTCGTCGAACAGCGCATCGGGGATCAGGTTCACCTTGACGGACTTGGTGCCGTCGGCGACCAGGTCGAGCCCCTCCTGGAACTGCGACAGCGGAAGCACGTTGCCGCAGATCTGGTCCATCGGGAGCTTGCCCTGTTCGAGCATTCGGATGGCTGGCGCCCAGCAGTCCGGGCCGAGGTGCGCACCGCGGACGTCGAGTTCCTTGTCGTCGCTGATGATGCTCCAGTCGACGGTGACCTCCGACCCGAAGACGCTGTACTCGACGTAGGTGCCGAGCTTGCGCAGCAGGTTCAGCCCCTGCGACACCGCCGACGGGTGACCGGTCCCCTCCAGGTAGACGTCCGCGCCGTAGCCGTCCGTCATGTCCCGGATCTGCTGCACCGCATCGTGTTCCCGGATGTTGATCGTGTGCGTCGCCCCGCAGAGCTTGGCGAGCTCCAGTTTGCGATCGGCCATGTCCAGTGCGACGAGGGCGGCCGGCGACTTCGCTGCGGCGCCCGCGATCATGCCCAGCCCGATCGGCCCGCAGCCGGCGACGACGACCACATCGTTGAACGTGATGTCCGCACGCTCCACCGCATGCAGGGCGCAGGACAGCGGCTCGGCGAACGCCGCGTGCGGCGGCGGAAGGGCCTTGTCCACCTTGTGCACCAGTGCCTCTCGCGGGAAGACCATGTACTCGGCCATCGCGCCGGGCGTGCGCCGTTTGAAGCCGAACATGTCATGCGGGGCACACATCCAGTACTGGCCGCGGCGGCAGTAGCGGCACTCCCAGCACGGCACGATCTGCTCGGCGACCACCCGGTCGCCCTCGCCGATGCCCCATCGTGTCGCCGCCTCGTCGTCGAGACCGACCACGGTGCCGACGAACTCGTGCCCGGGTATCACCTCCGACTCCGCCCAGGCCGGACGGTTCTCGTCGCCCCAGAACTTCGCGGCGCCGTGATAGCACTTCAGGTCGCTCGCGCAGATGCCGACCGCGTCGACCCGGACCAGCGCCTCACCGGGGCCTGCGGCCGGAACCGGCAACTGCTCGAGCCGATAGTCGCCCGGACCGTGGCACACCACGGCCTGCATCATGTCCACCATGTTGACCTCATTCCTCACCGACGACCGACCATGACGGGGGTCGTCGCCGCACCAGTCTGCGATGTCCGGACGCGATGAGCGGCAGGCCCACGGCGTCATTGCCGAAAATGATAGATCGATCTACCACTGCCATTAACCTATGGGCGGGCGCACATGTCAAGGGGTGATCGCCCGGATTCAGCCGCGCGTCCCGTGGGCGGCGGC
>CAZIIX010000262.1:0-3676 GCA_964539345.1 uncultured Actinomycetes bacterium
TGGTCGCCGGCCGGCGCCGGGCCGGGCGCCGCCGCGCCGGCCGACGTGCCTCCGCCGGCGGGGTGTCCGTCGACGAGCTGCGCGCCCGGCTCGCCCGCGCGAGGGACACGGACGGTGCGCCCGCCGCGCGGCAGGGCGAGTCGCCGTCATGGCGGCTGGACGAGACCGACGACGTCTTCCCCGAGCAGGGGTCCGGCGATCCCGGCACCGAGCGGCGACCGGCGTCGTCTCGATAGGGTGACGGGGTGACTGCTACCTCGCCCACCCGCCGCCTGCCCCGCGCCAGCTACCCGGTGGAACGGTTCACCCTGGACAACGGGCTGCGGGTGCTGCTCTCCCCGGACCGCGGCAGCGGCGTCGTCGGCGTCGCCGTGCACGTCGACGTCGGATTCCGCTCGGAACCGCTGGGCCGCACCGGTTTTGCCCACCTGTTCGAGCACCTGATGTTCCAGGGCAGCGAATCCCTGGCCAAGCTCGAGCACTTCCGCGTGGTGCAGTCCTCCGGCGGGACGTTCAACGGATCCACCCATTTCGACTACACCGAATATCACGAGCTCGTCCCGACCGGGGCGCTCGAACGCGCGCTGTTCCTGGAGGCCGACCGGTTCCGTGCGCCGGCGATCACCGCGGAGAACCTCGCCAACCAGGTCGACGTCGTCTCCGAGGAGATCCGGCTGAACGTGCTCAGCCGCCCCTACGGCGGCTTCCCCTGGATCCACCTGCCGCCGGTGCTGTTCGACACGTTCGCCAACGCGCACAACGGATACGGCGACTTCGAGGACCTCCGGTCGGCCACCGTCGAGGACTGCGCCGACTTCTTCGAGCGCTACTACTGCCCGGCGAACCTGGTGCTGACCGTCTGCGGCGACATCGACACCGCCGCCGCCGAGCAGCTGGTGCGCCGGCACTTCGAGGACATCCCCCGTCGCCCCGCGCCGCGGCGGCCGAGCTTCGCCGAGCCGTGGCCGGATGGGGTGCGGACGGCCGACCACCACGACGCACTGGCGCCGACGCCCGCGCTGGCCGTCGGCTGGCGGCTGCCGGACCCGGTCGACGACCTGCCCGGGTATCTCGCACACCTGCTGCTGGGCACCGCCTTCGCCGAGGGCGAATCGTCGCCGCTGCAGTCCGAACTGGTCAACCGCCGTGCGCTGGCCACGTCCGCCTGGGCCGGCCCCGGGCTGATGGGGCCGCTCGACGGCCGCGACCCGGACGTGTTCGTGCTCGGCGCGTTGCACCCGGCGGACGTGCCCGCCGACACCGTCATCGACGCCGCCACCGAGATCCTCGGCCGGTACGCCGACGACGGCATCGGCGGCGACGACCTGGCCCGCGCCCGCGCGCGGTTCACCGCCGGGCTGTTCGCCGAGTGCGACGCCGTCATGCCGCGCACCAGGAACCTGGGGCTGTTCGAACTGCTGCACGGCCGCGCCGAGATCCTCGGTGACCTGCCGCGGCTGGCCGATGACATCGGACCCGACGCGGTGGCCGCGGCGGCCGCGTCGCTCGATCCCGGGCGCTGTGCGGTGCTGCGGGTCGTTCCGGGAGGGGAGCAGTGATGGCGCGCAAGGCAGGCCGGACGCGGAGCGCCGCGGAGATCGCCACGACACCGCAGGGACCGCGGCCGCTGCCGGAGCTCGGGCGCACCCGGCTGGGCCGGGCGCCGAGCACCGCCGACATCACCACCGACGGTGGGCTGCGCATAGTGGCGGTGCGCCGGCCGAGTTCGCCGATGGTCGAGGTGCGGCTGCGCGTACCGTTCGGCAGCGCCGGGGAACGCCGGGCGCGGCAGCACGCGGCCCGGGCCGAACTGCTCGCCGAGACGATCCTGCGTGGCACCGGCCGGCGCCGCGGCGAGGACGTGGACGCCGAACTGGCCGTCGTGGGCGGCCACCTGGGTGCGACGGTCGGCCCGCAGCGGCTGCTGCTGTCCGGCTCGGTGCTGTCCACCGGGCTGGATGTGCTGCTCGACGTGCTCGGCGACTGCGTGGGCGGCGCCGCCTACCGCGCGGCCGAGGTCGAGCGGGAACGCGACCGGCTCGTCGAGCACCTGACGATCGCCGGATCGCAGCCGTCGACCATCGCCCGCCGGCACCTGCAGCGGCACCGGTTCGGCGACCACCCCGCCGCCTGGGAGATGCCCGACGCCGCGGACGTCACGACCGTCGCCGCGACCGCCCTGCGCGGCCTGCACCGACGGTCGGTGGTCCCGTCCGGATCGACGTTGGTGCTGGTGGGCGACCTGCGCCCGGCGCGGGCGGTGGACACCGCGGCGCGGCTGCTCGCCGACTGGACGTCCGACCGCGCCGCCCGCCCGCTGGCCATCCCGCCGCCGGTGCACGGCGGCCCACTGCGCGCGCATCACCGGCCCGGGGCGGTGCAATCACAGGTGCGGCTGACCGGCCCGGGCGTGCTGCGCTCCGACCCCGGCTACCCCGCCGCGCAGCTCGCGAACATCGTCTTCGGCGGATACTTCTCCTCCCGGCTGGTCGAGAACCTGCGCGAGGACAAGGGTTTCACCTACCATGCCTCTTCGATGACGGAGTTCTGGCCGGGCCGCGGCGCGATCACCATCGGCTACGACACGACCACCGACGCGACCGCGGCCTCGATCGTGGAGACCCGCTACGAACTCGGCCGCATCACCGCCACGCCACCGACAGCGGAGGAGCTCGAGGCCGCCCGCAACTATGCGGTCGGCTCGCTCGCCGGCTCGCTGGCCAGCCAGGCCGGGTACGCGTCGATGCTGACCGCCGTGCTCGGCAACGGCCTGGACGTCGACTGGCTGCGGCAGCACCCGGCGAACCTGGCCCGCACCAGCGCGGACGCAGTCGCCGAGGCGGCACAGCGACTGTTCGCACCGGTCGGGATCACCGGTGTGGTGGTCGGCGACCTCGACGCCGTCGGCGACGACCTGCAGCGCCTCGGCGCCGTGGACGGGACCGCCGATCGGCCATGACCGGTTTCCCCATCGACGTGCCGGCGCTGTCCCGCGGGCTGCTCGACCGCAGCGAGGACGTGCGGGACTCGGACGCGATCGCCCGATCCTGGCCGCGGGCCCGGCTGCTGATCGTCGGGGCGGACGGCGAGTTCCCGGTCGACACCGGCCCGGCCGGGACGCACCTGGTGTGCCGGGACGCCGCCACGCTCGGCGACGCGCCGCCGCCCGGCGCGGTGCTGCTGGGCAGCATCGCCGGGACGCACTACTGGGCCGCGGCGGCCGACGCCGTCACGCCGCCCGGCCGAGGCACCCCCGCCACGATCCGCACGATCGGTCCGCTGCTCTCCGACGACGACGCCGCACTGGCCACCACCGCGGTCGCCCTGCTGGGATGGCACGCCCGCGCCGCGTTCTGCAGCGCCTGCGGCCGCCCCACCCAGCCGGACGTGACCGGGCACAGCCGACGCTGCGCGGCCGGGCACCTGGAGTTCCCGCGCACCGACCCGGCGATCATCGTGCTGGTGCACGACGGGCAGGGCAACGCCGTGCTCGCCCGGCAACCGACCTGGGACCCCGGCCGGTACTCCGTGCTGGCCGGATTCACCGAGGCGGGCGAGTCGCTGGAGGGCACGGTGGTGCGCGAGGTCGGCGAGGAGATCGGTGTGCCGGTGCGCGACGTGGCCTATCTGGGCAGCCAGCCCTGGCCGTTCCCGCGGTCGCTGATGATCGCGTTCG
>CAZIIX010000263.1:0-3647 GCA_964539345.1 uncultured Actinomycetes bacterium
GCCTCGATCGCGGCCTTGGTCTCGGCCATACCGAAGGCGTAGACGCCGGTGTCCGCGGAAATCACGCCGATGGTGACCTCGTTCTGGGAACCGGCGTCACCGTTGTCGGAACCGGCGTCGTCGGCAGGTTCGGGATCGCTCCCGGTGTCGCTGGCGCCCGCGGTGTCGCCACCGGTGGGGTCCTCGGATGCTCCGTCACTGGACGAGGAGCATCCCGCCACCAGCAACAGCGCTGACGCGCCGATTGCGACGGCGGCGCGGATGCGCCTGGTAGTCGTGAACCTCATTGCGTGTTCATTCCTTTCCTAGTGCGTAGTTGCTGCTGTCTGTCTCGTCGTGCTGGTCCTGGTGATGGCGCGAGCCATGGTCCGCGATGGGTCCGCCGCCGACGCCGGTGGCGCCGTCGGCAGTGTCATCGGTGGCGTCGTCACCGTCATGGTTGGTCTCCGGGGGGCGCCTTCGGCGGGAGTCGGCGAACTCCTGGAGCTTGGTTCCCACACCGGCGAGACCTCTGGGCGCGAGATACAAGACGGCGACGAAGACGAGGCCCGTCAGTGTCATATAGCGGTCGGTGAAGTTCGTCGCGAAGTTGTTCAGCAGGCTCAGGACCAGGCCGCCGAGGAACGCACCGCCGAGCGAATTGATGCCGCCGACGACCGCGACCACCAAAATGTCGAGATTGGCTGGCAGATCGAGGATGTCGGGAGTCGTTTGATTGCGGTCGAGGACCAGGATGATCCCGCCGATCGAGGCGATGAAACCCGCGAACGTGATCGCGGCTATCCGATATCGATTGACGCGATAGCCCAGCGCCTCCATCCGTTGCGGACTGTCCCGAATGCCTTGGAGTGCAAGACCGAAGGGCGTTGACACGACCGCCCGGCACAGCAGGTAGCAGCCGACGGCGAGCCCAAGCGCGAAGTAGTAAAACGTCTGCGTGTCGGTGAGGTCGAGGAATCCCCAGTCCGGCTTCGGGATGGGGGCGAGCCCGCGGCGGGCATTGGTCACATCATTGGCCTGGCTCGCCCAGGCGAAGAATCCCTGAGCGAGCGCCAGGGTGATCATGAGGAAGTAGATTGCGCGCGTCCGAGCTGATATCAGCGCCGTGATGAAGCCGGCGAGGGTGCCCGCGACCAGACCGACCACGATGGCCGACGTCATGGACCAGCCGAGCTGCACGGTGGCGTAGCCGACGCCGTAGGCCGAGATCCCCGCCATCATCATCTGTGCCAACGAGAGCAGCCCGACGAACCGGTTCAGGAACACCAGGCTCATCCCGATGGTGCCGAGATAGAGGGTGCGTACTCCAATGTTGGGGAGCCAGAACCGCGGCCGGTCCACCAGGTAGGGGAACAGGATCGCCATGACGATGGCGACGATGCCCAGGATCAGCGCATATCGGCGCCACCACGGGCGTGCCTCCAGCAGCACGGTCTTCGTCCTTGTCACGGGCGCACTCATGCTGACCGTCCCAGAATGCCCTGCGGACGAAAGATCAGGACGGCGACCATGAGTGCGAACGTGAGCACCAGCGCATAGCTCGGGATGTACAGCAGCGAGAACTGCGACACCAGCCCGACGAGAAGCGCGCCGATCGCGGCGCCGGCGATACTGCCCATGCCGCCGACGATCACCACGACCAGGGAGAACAACAGGTAGGTGCCGTCCTGACCCGGTTGGAGCGGAAACAGGGTGCCACCAACGACTCCGGCGAATCCTGCCAGCGCCGATCCGAGGACGAAGATGATCGTGAAGACCACCGTGACGTTGACGCCGCTCGCGGACGTCATCTGGCTGTCGTCAATGCCGGCACGCACGCGCGACCCGAACCGGGTTCGGTTGATGAACAGGGTGAGCGCGATGCCGACAATGACGGCGATGGCCAGCACCAAGAGCCGGGACAGTTGGTAATTGCCGACCAGCGGCAGCGGCACTCCCACTTTGACGTTGACTTCCGTCGGCACCTCGCGGGCCAGGCCGCCGAAGCCGGCCATCATCAGATCGGTGCCGATGATGGCGATGCCCAGCGTAATGAGCGCAACGCGCATGTCGTCATGCTGGAATCGGCGAATCAGACCGTGATAAATGATGAGCCCGAAGACGCCGATGGCGATGGCCCCGGTAGCCGCGCCGAGCAGCCAGCTGCCCGTGGTCGTGGCGACCGCGTAGCCGAGATAGCCACCGAGCAGGTAGTTGGTGCCGTGGGCGAGATTGATGATGCGCATCAGCCCAAAAATGAGCGTCAAACCGCTGGCAATCAGGAAATACAGGCTCGCAAGCGTCACTCCATTCAATGCGACTTGGAGTGCCTGTGCCATCGCGTTGTCCTTCTGAGTCTGGCTTCGACGGGGTGCACGGTGGTGGACACGAATCTGTATCCCGGTACGTATACAACTGAATTGCAGCGAGCGTAGCCCGTGGGTTTGGCGATGTCAAAGGGTCAGCGGGCCTTGCGGCCGCGACAGTTGGCGGCAGGCGCACATCGTGGTGCGGCAGGCGCGGGTGGTCCGGTCGGCGCGGGCGGTGCGGTCGGCGGGTGCACCCTGTGCCGCGGCCCGCACCTCGTCATAGATCCAGCGCGGCTCGCAGTCGGTCGGTGTCCATCAGCCCGGGGCCAGGTTGGTCGTCGTAGTAGGCGAGCAGACGGACGAGGTCGTCGCGGCGGGTCGGATCGTCCACCGCCTGCCGCGGAGTCAGCCCGCCCAGCGCCGGGATCTGCTCGTCGAGCCAGCGGCGCTCGGCAGTGCGCGCATACTCGGCCAGTGCGGCCTGCAGCTCCGGGCTGTCGGCCAGGTCGCCCGTTCCGGAACCTGTAGCCATACCCGGGCCGAGTGCGGCGTCTGGACCCGGATCGGTGGGCCCGCCCGAACCCGGAGTCGCGCGCACCCCGAGGCCGGAGAGGCGGTGCCCCGCGGCCTCGTCATCCCCGATCTCGCGTCCCGCGCCGGCCCGCTGCATCATCTCGGCCGCCGTCACCCGGGTGACGTCGACGAACTCGAGACCCTCGACGTCCGAGAGCATCTCGCGCAGCCTCGCCCACCGCGTGTCGTTCATCGTCCCGACTGTCAGCGTGGTGCCGTCCAGGGTCAGATGCCCTAGCACTGTCGGGTGGTCGGAATCGTCGCTCAGCCAAGCGAACTCACCATCGCCATGCGAGTCGAACAGCGACGCGAGCGCGCCCGTCACCGCAGCCGGATCGGACACGCGGTACACGCCGGTGCACTGCACCATCGGCTCACCGTCGGTGGTCTGCAACGTCGGCGGGGCATGGCCACTGACGACAAAATCGATCAGCTCGTGCGGGTCTGCCAGTCCCTCCGCCAACCGGTCGCACAACTCCATCGCCGGCGCTTCCATGGACAGGGGCAACACCTCGGCTCCGCCGAAGATCTGCCACCGCTCGCCGACCGGCAGCAGGCGCATCAGGAGCCGCTGCCCGGTACGCAACTGCCGACTGGCCGACCGCTCGGTCACCTCGAGGAGATCGCCGGTGCGGATATTTCGGACCGTCAGGCCGATGCCGGCACGCACCGCGGTCACCTCGAACACCGACCAGTCCTGCAGCAGCCACTGCTCGAACAGACTGCGCTCATCGTCCGGCAGCAGCATGCCCCGCTCATCGAGGAACTCGCCACCGGCCCCGCCCG
>CAZIIX010000264.1:0-3646 GCA_964539345.1 uncultured Actinomycetes bacterium
CGGGTGCCCTGAGCGCCAGGTAGCTGTCACGTCAGCGACCTGTGCTACAGTAGCTGTCATGTCAGCAAGATTGTCGGGGCGCGCCCTGCGGGCCTGGGAGAGGCTGCACACCGTGACCGAACAGCTTCGCCGGGAGACGGGTCGAGCCCTGGATACCGCCGCGGGACTCTCACCGGCCGAGTTCACCGTCCTGGCACACCTCTCCGGTACCGCGAACGGGCTGCGGTCGTCGGTGTGCGCCCGCGCGATCGGCTGGGACACCGGCCGGCTCTCG
This sequence comes from uncultured Actinomycetes bacterium, assembly GCA_964539345.1. Lineage (GTDB taxonomy): Bacteria > Actinomycetota > Actinomycetes > Mycobacteriales > Nakamurellaceae > Nakamurella. The sequence goes on from CAZIIX010000264.1 coordinate 275, forward strand.
CACCAGCTGCGGCGGCTGGAGAAGCGCGGTCTCGTCACGCGCGGCGGGGATACGACCGACGGCCGCGCGTCGGTGGTGTCGCTCACCGATACCGGGCGCCGCGTCTACCGGCGGGCGCTGGGCCCGCATCTGGCCGCAGCGCAGGAATGGTTCGGCGATGCCCTCTCGCCGGCCCAGGTCGACGCGCTCGATGACGCGTTGACGGCACTGGAACGGCACATTGCGGCGCGGAACCACTAGGGGCGTAGCCACTTTCGGGGACCCGACCGCGTCGATGACTCGGCCATGAGCGAGGGTGGCGACGGTCGACACCGGTCGATACCGGCGGGCGTCACTGGCGATGACGAGGAAACAGCAATGGAGGCAGTACTGATATGACGTCGATGATGTCGCGTCCGAGCTGGGCGCAACCACTCCCGGATCTGTCGGGGCGAACGGTGGTGGTCGTCGGAGGTTCCGGCGGAGTGGGCGAGGGGATCGTCGGCACGATGCTCGCCTCCGGTGCGCGTGTGATCGCGACCGGGCGCGATCGGGGTCGGCTGGACGACCTGGCGCGGCGGTTGGCCGGCGCCGACGGCGCCGACGGTGTCGACGGTGTCGATCGGCTGGAGACATTCGTCCTGGACGCGATGGACGGCGGTTTGGACGGCCGAGTGCGCCTGCTCCGCGAGCGGCACGGCCGACTCGATGCGGCGATCATCTCCGTCGCGTCCTGGGGCGCGCAGGGTCGCCGGCCCGCGCTGTCGCTTGCGGACGCGGACTGGGACGCGGCGATCGGCGCCAACCTCACCTCCGTCTTCCGGCTGCAGCGGGCGCTCGTACCCGCGCTGACGCCAGGTGGTGCCCTGATCCAGATCAATGGCCTCAGTGCGGAGATTCCTCTCCCCGGAGCGGCCGGCCGAGCGGTCGGCGCGGCCGGTACCAAGTCGCTGACCCGAACGCTCGCGGCGGAACTGGCCGGCCGCGGCCCCCGCGTGTACCAGCTGATCCTCGGATACGTCCGCACCCGCGCCCGGCAACGGGCGGGATCCCACGACGGCATCGACCCTATCCACATCGGTTGGCACACGGCCGAGCTCGTCGCCGGGACCAGCCCCCTCGCCGATCTCGATCTGCAGTATTTCGTCGACCGTGCGGGCCCGCGCGCCAGCGCCGCACCGTCGGCCGACACCGGGGATTCCGCCGCATGACCGTCCGAAGTGCGGCCCTGGACGTCATCCGGCCGGGCGATCCGCGATACGACTCGGTCCGGCACGTCTACACGGCGCAGGGATCCCCGGCCGCCGTCGTCCGGGTGCGCCGGGCTGCGGAAGTCCCCGCGGCGCTGGCCCTGGCCCGCCAGGAGCCGGGTCCTGTCGCGGTGCGAAGCGGTGGGCACGGCATCGGGTCGATCGCCACGAACGACGGCGGGACGGTCATCGACCTGTCGGCGCTCGACCACGTGCAGGTCGGTGACGCCGGCCGGGTGCGCATCGAGGCCGGCGCGAGGTGGGGAAGAGTTGCGGAGGTGCTGGGCCACTATGGGCTGGCGATCAGTTCCGGCGACTCCGGCGACGTCGGGGTCGGTGGTCTCGCCACCGGTGGCGGGATCGGCTTGTTGGGCCGCGCGCACGGCCTGACGATCGACTCGATGACCGCCGCGGACATCGTCACCGCCGATGGCGCATCGCACCGGGCGACGGCGAGCGATCACCCGGAGTTGTTCTGGGCGGTGCGCGGCGCCGGTGGCGCCATCGGCATCGTCACGGCATTCGAGTTCGACGCCGCCCGCATTGCGCAGGTGGGCGTCGTGCGCCTGGTCTACGCGGATCGCGACCGGGCGGGGCTGCTGCAGCGGTGGGGCGCGGCGATCGAGGTGGCGCCGCGAGCGGTCACCGGCTTCCTCTACCTCTCCGGACCGGTCGCACACGGACTCCTCGTCATCGCGGACGACGACCCGATTCGCGTCGGCGCCATGGCAGAACCGTTCACGTCGCTACCCGGGATCGCCGATGCGGCCGGGGCGATCGCGCCGTACGCCCGCGCGCTGCTGACCACCGGTGCCTCCCACCGTGGCCAGCAGACCGCGACGGTCCGCACCGGCCTGGCGACCCACGTGGATCGTGAGATCGCCGGCCGCATCGCCGACCTCACCGATGCGGCCCCGGCGATGGTCCAGATCCGCTCGGTCGGCGGCGCGATCAACGACGTCGGCGCGGACGCCACGTCCTATGCGCACCGGCACCAGAACTTCTGTATCTCGGCCATGAGCGCGATCGGCTCCGTCGATCTCGACCGCGCCTGGCAGCCCGTCCGGGAGCGCACCGACGGCAGCTACGGCAACCTGCAGAGTCGCTGGCGCCCGCAGGATCTCACCTCGGTCTACCCGCTGCCCACCCTGGCACGGCTGCGGACGATCAAGGACCGGGTCGACCCGGATCGGGTGTTCGGCGACGCCTTTGACGTGTCGGACGATGGTGGGTGTTAGGCGGTCATCCGCACCGGCACGAGCCGTCCCTATGCGGAACGAGGCCGCAGGCGGTGCATGTCGATTCCGGCGCCCGGCTCGATCATGAGTGCCGGTCGGTGGCGGTGACGTCGTCACTTCTCGCATCTGCGCAGCCAGTCGTGCAGTAGGTCGGCGAGCAGCTCGGGCCGTTCGTGGGGCAGTGCATGGCCGGCGCTGTCGATGACGGAGAGCGTTGCACGCGGGTAATGGCGCAGCGCATCGATGGCCGCCGCATACCCGACCGTCGAGTCCTGCCTTCCCGCAGCCACCAGAGCGGGCCCGGGGTACTGGAATTCTTCCGGCAGCGATAGCTCCCACTGCGCACCGATGCGCCCCAGCGCGGTCCAGTCGGCGAGTTTGGCACCGGGCGCGACGAGTCGGTGGTAGCGATCCAGCATGTCGGGCGTCTGTATCACGAAGTAGCCGCGGAACTCTGCATCGCCGAGATCATCGGTGTCGATCAGAGGGCGGTGCGCCGGGACCTCGTGGCCGCCGGGCATCAGCGGGCAGATGAGCGCCGCACCCGCGACCCGGTCGGGCAGTCGAGCGGCGAACCCGTGCACGTAGTACGCGCCGACCGAGTGACCGACGAGCAGCACCGGCTCCTCACCGGTGATCGCCGCCGCAAAGCCGGCCAGCATGTCGAGGACGTCGTCGGCGCTGCGCAGCGACTCGGGAGCCGAGGTTCGACCCATGCCCGGCAGATCGGGATAGATGCGTCGGAGGCCCGCGCCAGCAGACAGCGCCGGCTCGAAACATCCCTCAGCCTCGCGGTGATCGACACCCGCGCCATGCAGCACTATGACGGGTCTGCCGCGACCATGCTCGACGTAGTGGACGGTGCAGTCACCAACCTGCTGTTCCATGCGGGAATGGTAGCGACA
>CAZIIX010000265.1:0-3646 GCA_964539345.1 uncultured Actinomycetes bacterium
GTAGGTGTCCGTCTGCGGGACGTAGGCCTCCGGCTGGTAGTAGTCGTAGTAGGACACGAAGTACTCGACCGCGTTGTGCGGGAACAGCTCGCGGAGCTCGTTGGCCAGCTGCGCAGCCAGTGTCTTGTTCGGCGCCATGACGAGGGTCGGCCGCTGCACCTGTTCGATCAGCCACGCCGTCGTCGCCGACTTGCCGGTGCCCGTCGCCCCCAGCAGCACCACGTCCTTCTCGCCGCGCTGCAGCCGCTCGGTGAGCTCGGCGATGGCCTGCGGCTGGTCACCGGACGGCCGGTACTCGCTGACCACGTCGAAGCGCGCGTCGGTGCGCGGGATCTCGCCCACCGGTCGGAACTCGGAGACGGCCAGCACGGGGTGTTCGGTTGCGAATGCCACGCAGCCAGGGTACGTCGGGGCACCGACAACGGACCTCGGGCGAGCCGGCCGGCGGTCAGGCCGGGCGCCAGCCGGTGGCCGCGGCCCACCGCCGCATCCGCGCGTCGGCCCGCCGCAGCCACTCCTCCGTGGCCTCCGCATCGTCGGCGACCTCGCGGTGCTGCCCGCCACCGTCCCGTCGCAGCGCCAGGTAGGTGTTCCGCTCGCCCTCCTCGGATCGCAGCCAGTCGCGGACCAGCAGCGCCCACCGCCAGTTGGGGGCGCCTCGGACCCGCAGGTGCAGGTTGACGGCGCGGCCCGGGTCGGCGTTCTGGTGCAGTCGCTTGGCCCAGCCGGCCGGGTCGGCGTCGACCGGGTGCGGATGGTCCCGGTCGATACCGGTGCGCAGCGGGAACCCGGCTCTCGCCAGATCACCGGCGGCTGCGTCGGCCGCGGCGAGGTCCGGCACGGCCAGTTGCAGGTCGATGACGTCCGGGGCCGGCAGGCCCGGCACGGCGGTGGGCCCGATGTGCTCGCACGGCAACCCGCCGGTCGCGGCAGAGACCCGGGCGGCGAGCAGCCCGGCCAGCTCGGGCCAGCGGTGGTCGCTGGGCACCAGCGCCGGGTCCGGGCGGGGGGCGATGGTGGCCGTCGCGATGTTGGCCGCCATCGGCGTCAGGCGCTGCTGCCAGCAGTGCGTCACGGCGCGGTGCAGCGCGTCCTGGTCCCCGTCGTTGTCCAGCCACACATCGGAGATCGCCCGGCGCTGCCGATCGTCGATCTGCGCCGCGATCCGGGCGGTCGCGTCGGACCGCGTCATACCGCGCGCGATCAGTCGGGGGAGGCGCACCTCGTCGGACGCGCCGACGGCGATGACCAGGTGGAACTGTGCCGCCTCCGCGGCGGTGCGCACCAGGGGGATGTCGTTGACGACGACGGCGTCATCGGAGGCGCCGTCCCGCACCTCCCGGAACGCGGCCCGCACCCGCGGATGGATGATGCCCTCCAGTCGCGTTCGTGCGGCCTCGTCGCCGAAGACCACCGCCGCCAGCGCAGCGCGATCGAGCGACCCGTCCGGCCCGACGACGCGCGGGCCGAACGCAGCGACGACCTCGTCGAACCCGTCGGTGCCCGGCTCGACCACCTCGCGGGCGAGCCGATCGGAGTCGACGACGATCGCTCCGAGCCGCGCTAGCCGCCGCGCCGCGGTGGATTTGCCGGCGCCGATACCGCCGGTGACGGCGACGCTCAGCATCGAGATCGCGACACGCCGAGCGACCTGCGGGTTTTCTCCATGCTGGCACCGTACCGTCCGAAGGGAGGAGTAAGAGCACCGTGGACGACCACGGTGCGTGAGCCTGAGGAGGACCCGTGAGGCAGACGCTGTCGAGCCCCCTCCCCCGCGGCCGGCATCGCTGGGGAACCCCCGGTCTGGTCCATGTGAGCGCCTACGTCACGGTGCAGCGTCGCGGAATCCTCAGGTCGCTGTTCGCCCGCAAGCGCCGCCGCACCCATTTCCGGCACGGCCTGCGCTCGGCGGTACCGGCCACCTGATCGACCGCACGACCCATCACCGGCCCGGAACCCGCTCAGGCGTTGACGATCCGGGCCAGCACCATCTTTGCCAGCGACTGCAGCCCGTCCGGCAGCTTGCCGGCGTCGGTGACGCCCTTGTCCACCGCGATCGACAGCGTCCAGGTGTCGTAGCGCAGGATGAGGAACCCGCCGTCCCGCAGCAGGATGTCCGCCTGCTTGCCGGACACGTCGGCCGTGGAGGCCTTCGCGCCGAGGTCCTTCTCCGATGACACCGTCGTGGTGAGCTGCGCCTGCGCCGCATCGACGGTGGCGTACTGGGCCAGCGCCACCGCGACCGGGCGCGCCTTGGAGATGTCCTCGGTGCCGTAGTAGCACTTGATCCGGCCCGTCATGTGCACGTCCGGGTTCTCCACGTCGACGATGCGCACGTGTTCGGCCGAGACGCCCTTGCTGCCGAGGGCCTTGTTGATGTCCCCGTTGTCCAACAGCGACGCGCATGACGAGGTCAGCGGGTCGACCTTCTTGTCCGAGCTCGATGACGAGCTCGATGACGAGGTCGACGTCTGTTCGGTGGTGCCGGTGGTCCCGGTCGGTGGCGTCGTGGTGGATCCGCCGGCGTCGGCGCCGCTTCCCGGTGCGGACGCGTCGGTCGGTGCCGGTGAGGTGCCGGTCCCGGGCTCGGCGCCGGATTCGCCGGCCGATCCGGTGTCGCCGGAGCCGCTCGGGTTGACCACCGTGATCTCGGTCTGCCCGCCCTGGCCGCTCTGGCCGGCCCCGCCCGAGGCGGGCACGGTGTCGATCGCGGTCACGTACTTGGTGATCGTTCCCGGAGCGGCATCACCGGTGCCGCCGCAACCGGCGGCGGCGAGGCCGAGCGCGAGAACGAGTGCGGACAACGGCACGATGGAGCGACGAGGCATGGCGTCAACGGTAGCGAAGAACGGCCCCGGGAGGCGACGCACCACGCCGGGCAGGAATGCGTCGAGGGCCGCCCCGATCATCGGTGGCGGCCCTCAACGTGGCAGGAGCGGTGGCTCGGACTGGCAGGGTCAGTTGCCGGCCAGCTTCTCCTTCAGCTTCGCCAGCTGTTCGTCGTCGACCAGCGACCCGGAGGAGGCGGCCTCATCGGCCGAGCCGGACGAGTAGTTGCTCGGCCCCTCGGCATCGGCGTCGGCCTCGTGCGCCGCGACGATCTGCTTCTTGTGCGCCTCGAACACCGCGTGGCCCTCGGTGTACTGCTTCTCCCACGCGTCGCGCTGGGTCTCGAAGCCCTCCAGCCACTCGCCGGTCTCGACGTCGAAGCCCTCCGGCGGGACGAAGTTGCCCTGCTCGTCGTAGTGGTCCACGACGCCGTACTGCGCGCGCACCTCGTCGAACTCGGCGTCCGGGTTGATGCCCTCGTTGGCCTGCTTGAGCGACAGCGAGATGCGCCGCCGGTCCAGGTCGATGTCGATGACGCGCACGAAGATCTCGCTGTCCACGGTCACGACCTGCTCCGGCACCTCGACGTGGCGGCCGGCCAGTTCGGAGATGTGCACCAGGCCCTCGATGCCGTCGAAGACGCGCACGAACGCGCCGAACGGCACCAGCTTGGTGACCTTGCCGGGCACGACCTGGCCGATGGCGTGCGTGCGGGCGAAGTGCCGCCAGGGATCCTCCTGCGTCGCCTTCAGCGACAGCGAGACGCGCTCGCGGTCCATGTCCACGTCGAGCACCTCGACGGTGACCTCCTGGCCGA
>CAZIIX010000266.1:0-2015 GCA_964539345.1 uncultured Actinomycetes bacterium
GTCCTCACCCGCGACTCGGACGACGGCGTGGGGCCCTGCGTCAACAAGCGCGCCGCCATCGGGAACGCGACGTATCACGGGCGCAAGGCGGACGCGGTCGTCTCCATCCACGGCGACGGGGAGGCCGCCGGCGTGCGGGGCTTCTACGTCATGACCGCCTCGCGCCCGCCCGCCGGGAAAGCGGTCGAACAGCAGACCGAGCAGCTGGCCCTGGCCATCCGGGACGGCCTGTCCGGCGCGAAGTTCCCGATCAGCAACACGCTGGGCACCGACGGGATCTGGCAGCGCGGCGATCTGGCCGGTCTGAACCTCTCCGAGCGTCCGACGGTGATGATCGAGTGCGGCAATATGCGCAATGCCCACGAGGCGGAGTTGATGTCGTCTGCTGCCGGACAGCAGCGGTACGCCCAGGGCATCGCCGACGGGATCGTCGCCTACCTCGCGGGCTGACCGCCGGCTGATCACCGGCGCCACGCCGCTCGCCGGATCGCTCGCCGCAGCGTTCGCGCGCCCCTCACCGCGCCGCCACCGCCGCACCGGGCGTCCATTACCGTACAGAGGTAGCGCCTGCACAGGAATGAAAGGCAGACCATGTCCGATACCGCAGCCTCCACGCCCTGGCCGGGGCCCGACGCGCCGCTCGCCGACGCCGATCCCGAGGTCTATGCCGCCGTCACCGCCGAGCTGCGCCGCCAGCAGCAGACGCTGGAGATGATCGCCAGCGAGAACTTCGCGCCGGTCGCGTCGATGGAGGCGCAGGGGTCGGTGCTGACCAACAAGTACGCGGAGGGGTATCCGGGGCGGCGCTACTACGGCGGCTGCGAGAACGTCGACGTCATCGAGCGTCTGGCGATCGCGCGGATCAAGGAGCTGTTCGGCGCCGGCTACGCGAACGTGCAGCCGCACTCGGGGGCGCAGGCGAACGCGGCGGTCTACCACGCGCTGATCAGCCCGGGCGACACGATCCTGGGCCTGTCGCTGGCGCACGGCGGGCATCTCACGCACGGGATGCGCATCAACTTCTCCGGCAGGCTCTACGACGTCGTCGCCTACGAGGTGTCCAAGGAGGACTATCGGGTCGACATGGATGCGGTGGCCGAGATGGCGCGCACCCACCGGCCGAAGGTGATCGTCGCCGGCTGGTCGGCCTACCCGCGCCAGCTGGACTTCGCGCGCTTCCGGGAGATCGCCGACGAGGTCGGGGCGTACCTGTTCGTGGACATGGCGCACTTCGCCGGTCTGGTGGCTACCGGGCTGCACCCGTCGCCGGTGCCGCACGCGCATGTCACCAGCACCACCACGCACAAGACGCTGGGCGGGCCGCGTGGCGGCGTCATCCTGACCAATGACGCCGATCTGGCCAAGAAGATCAACTCCGCGGTGTTCCCCGGTCAGCAGGGCGGCCCGCTGGAACACGTCATCGCCGCCAAGGCGGTCGCGTTCAAGATGGCCGCGGCACCGGAGTTCCGCGAACGTATGGAGCGGACCCTGCGCGGCGCGACGATCCTGGCCGAGCGGCTGATGGCCGATGACGCGGCGAGCGCCGGGGTGACGGTGCTGACCGGCGGCACGGACGTGCACCTGGTGCTGGCCGACCTGCGCAACTCGGCGATGGACGGGCAGCAGGCCGAGGATCGGTTGCACTCGATCGGCATCACCGTCAACCGCAACGCCGTGCCGTTCGACCCGCGCCCCCCGATGGTCACCTCCGGGCTGCGCATCGGCACGCCGGCGCTGGCCACCCGCGGCTTCGACGACGACGCGTTCCGCGAGGTCTCCGACATCATCGCCGCCGGTCTGACAGCGCCGGCGGGCGATCTGGACCCGCAGACGGCCTCCGAGCTGCGCCGGCGGGTCACCGCACTGGCCGAGGCGCACCCGCTGTATCCCACGTTGGGCTGACGGATCATCGCGGGCGCGCGCGAAGAAGGGGTATGACGATGACTCGGCCGACCGATCCTGCGCCGGAGCCGCGCGATGCGGTGTCGGACGACGCCGGTGCGGCCGACGGGCCG
>CAZIIX010000266.1:2115-3641 GCA_964539345.1 uncultured Actinomycetes bacterium
CGCGGACGGCGGAGAGCGGGTCGGGCGCTGCCGGATCATCGTCGGATGTTCCGACCGCGGCCGAGCTCCGGTCGCCCGAGTGGCGCACCGGCTCGCGGTTGCGGCGTCATCCTCCGCTGCACACCATCGGATCGGATCCGGACTATCGGTACTCGCTCGCCAACGAGCGCACGTTCCTGTCCTGGATCCGCACAGCGCTGGCGTTGATCGCCGCGGGCGTCGCCGTGGTGCAGTTGGCGCCGGACCTGGGCCCGCGCGGCCTGCGGCTGGCGGTGGGGACCGCGCTGATCGTGGTCGGCGGTTTCCTGGCCGCCGCGTCGCATCATCGGTGGATCACCCGGGAGCGTGCCATGCGACTGGGCACCACACTGCCGCGCAATCGCCTGGCGATCCTGCTCGGCTATTCGTTGGCGGCGATCGCGGTCGCGGTGCTGGTCGTGCTGCTGATCTCCGAGCCGCGGTAGGCCGGACGTGGACGGACCGCGATGACCCAGCCCTTCGGTGAGCAGATCCTCGACTCCGGTGGCCAGGCGGAGCGAACCCGCCTGTCCTGGAACCGGACCGGGTTGGCGCTGGCGGTCAACGGGGCGCTGCTGGTGCACACCGGCGGCGGCTCGCTGCTCTGGCACGTGCCGGCCCTGACGATGCTGCTGGTCGCGGTCGTGTGCTTCGTGTTCGCCGATCACCGGTACCGGCAGATCAACCGTGCGGTGCAGGCGAACCGGCAGGTCGCGGTGATTACGCATATGCGCGCGGTCGCGGTGCTGACGGTGATTCCGGCGATCATCGCCCTGGTGGGGATCCTGCGCTGAGCCGGCGCGGCGGCGGCTTGAGCCGCGGCGTGGGGGCGGGCCGAGCTCCCGGCGCGGCCGGCACGGCGGCACGCGAAACGTGGTTCGCCGTCAGTCCCTGTCCAGCGGCCTGGCTCCGAGTCTGCTGGTGAGCAGGTCGACGGCCATCTGGTCCGGGTCCTGTCCGGCGGCGTGATCGTCCGGGACGCGTTCGTCCGTGTCGTAGTCCGCGGCGTCGTCGCCCATGGCGTCGTAGTCCGGGGTGTCGTCGTCCCCGGTGGACCCGGCGGCGCGCCGCTCCCTCGGGGGGTCGGCCGGCGCCGCGGGTGCGTAGCCGCCGGAGGCGCCCGGTGACCGGCTCTCCGCCGCACCGGACGGTCTGCTCGCTGCGCCCGGGCCGCCGCGGGCGTCGCCGGTCGCACCGCCGCTTCCGCTCCCGACTCCGTCATGCGATTCGCCGGCGTCGCAGCGGATTCGCCAGTCCACGCCCAGGACTTCCTGCAGCGCCTGGCGCAGCACGTCCGTGTTGCCGGTCTCGTTCACCCGCCGTGCGAGGGCCGCGGTCGGCATCGTCAGGTGGAGCGTGCCACCGATGGCGCCACCCTCGACGTTCGCCACGGTCGCCGATTCCAGCAGCACCTGGGTGGTGCGGCGATGCTGTTTCGCGGCGGCAAGGATCTCGGTCCAGACCCGGCGCACATCGGGCGCCCCGATCTCCGGCGGCGTCGCCGCAGC
>CAZIIX010000267.1:0-3628 GCA_964539345.1 uncultured Actinomycetes bacterium
AGGAACCACCACGCCACCTGGTACAGCCCGCCCTGCTGGGCGTCGGCGAGCATGTTGCCCCAGCTCGGGGTCGGCGGGATGATGCCCACGCCCAGGAAGGACAGCGTCGCCTCGAACACGATGGACACCGGGATGAGCAGGGTGACGTAGACCAGGACCGGCGCGATGAGGTTGGGCAGCACGTCGATGAACATGATGCGCAACCGGCCCGCCCCCAGCGATCGCGCGGCCTCGACATACTCGCGTTCCCGGATCGCCAGCGTCTGCCCCCGGACGATCCTGCCCACCGATGCCCACGAGAAGAATGCGATGACGGCGATCTCCAGCGGCTCGCTCGGCCCGACGACGGTGACCAGCGCGATGGCGAACAGCAGGAACGGGAAGGCGAGGACCACATCCATCAGCCGCGCCAGGGTGGCGTCCACCACGGGCCCGAGGTAGCCGGCGCACAGGCCGACGACCACGCCGATCAGCACCGCGGCGGCGGCGGCCGACACCCCGACGACCAGCGAGATGCGGGTGCCGTAGATCAGCCGGACCAGGATGTCCCGGCCGAGCTGGTCGGCGCCGAGCCAGTGGATGTGGCCGGGGCCGACCGGCAGGCCGCTGATGTCTGTGCCGGTGTCGCGATCCTGCTCGATCGGGCTCCAGCCGATCCAGTGGGACAGCGGGTCGGCGAAGATCGCCACCAGGATCAGGAAAGCGATGAACGCGGCGCAGACGATGGCCACCCGGTCCCGCCGGAGGCGCAGCCATGCCAGCTGCCAGGGGCTGCGCCCGACGACCGCGGCCGCCTCGTCGCCGCCCTGCGTCGGCTCCAGCGGCTCCTCCGTCGCTTGCGATATCGACATCACACCTCCCGCGGCTGTTCGGTGGGACTGGCGTCCGGCGTCGATGGGCTGCCGGGCGGGGTCGGCTGGTGGGGGTCCGGCGTCGGTTGGCTACCGGGCTCCGATGACGTCAGCCGCTCGCCGTCCGCGACCGGGAAGTGGCACGCCGTGACGTGTGACGGCGGGTCGTCGAACACCGTGGCCAGCGGCGGCTCGACGCGCGAGCAGATCTCCTGTGCCTTGGGGCAGCGCGGATGGAACCGGCAGCCGGTCGGCGGGTCGATCGGGGACGGCACGTCGCCGTGGAGCACGATGCGTTCCCGCGCCGCGGCCCGGTCCGGATCGGCGATCGACGCCGCGGACAGCAGCGCGTTCGTATAGGGATGACGGGGCGTTGCATACAGCCGCGGGCGGTCCGCCAGCTCCACCACCTTGCCCAGATACATCACCGCGACCCGGTCCGAGACATGCTCGACGACCGACAGGTCGTGCGCGATGAACACGTAGGTGAGGCCGAACTCGGACTGCAGCGACTGCAGCAGGTTGATGATCTGCGCCTGGATCGACACGTCCAGCGCCGAGACCGGCTCGTCGCAGATGATCAGCTTCGGCCGCAGCGCCAGCGCCCGAGCTACGCCGATGCGTTGCCGCTGCCCCCCGGAGAAGTCCGACGGGAACCGGTTGTAGTGCTCGGGGTTCAGTCCCACCAGCTCCATGAGCCCCTGGACCTGCCGCTTGCGCTCCTTGCCGTCGGCCACCCCGTGGATGGCGAACGGGTCCCCGATGATCGAGCCGATGCGCCGCCGCGGATTGAGCGAGCCGTACGGATCCTGGAAGATCATCTGGATCTGCCGTCGGTACGGTCGCATCCCGCGCGGCGACAGCCGCGAGATGTCGTGCCCGTCGAACGTGACCGTGCCCGACGTGAGCGGATACAGCCGGGACATGCAGCGCGCGAGAGTGGATTTGCCGCAGCCGGTCTCGCCCACCAGCCCGAGGGTCTCGCCGCGTCGGATATTCAGTGTGACGCCGTCCACCGCCTGCACGCGGCCGATTTCGTGCTTGACGATGATGCCCCGGGTGACGGGAAAGTGCTTGACCACGTTGTCCAGCGACATCAGGACGTCCTCGTCGCCCGGTTCCGGGCGGCGCGAACCGGGCGGCGAGGTGTCGTCACGGGTCGTCGTCATACGCCCTCCTCGCGTGCCCCGGCGGACGACGGCTCGTCCGCCAGACCGGGCTCGGACTCGATCAGCCGCTCGACCATGCGCGCGGTGGCGTCGCTACGGTCCTGCAGCGCCGCGTCGTGGCGCCGTCCGGCGGTGTCCTCGTCCACCCCGCGCAGCTCGTCCGGCAGGAAGCACGCCGACCGGTGGCCGGGTGCGACCTCCGCCAGCGGCGGCACCTCGCGCAGGCACCGGTCCATCGCGAACCGGCACCGGGGATGGAACGCGCAGCCGGACGGGATGGAGATCAGACTCGGCGGCTGGCCGGGAATCGGCCGGAGCCTCTCGCCGGCGCCCGTCGACCCGGGGATCGACTCCAACAGGCCGACCGTGTACGGATGGTGCGGCTGGTAGAAGGTCGTTCTGCGGTCAGCGGTCTCGACCGCCTTGCCGGCGTACATCACCAACACCTGGTCGGCCATGTCGGCGATCACACCCATGTCGTGCGTGATGATGATCAGCGCGCTGTCGAACTCGTCCTGCACCCGGCCCAGCAGCTCGATCACCTGCGCCTGCACCGTCGCGTCCAGCGCCGTCGTGGGCTCGTCGGCGATGATCAGCTCCGGGTTCAGCGCCAGCGCCATCGCGATCATGGCGCGTTGCCGCATCCCGCCGGAGAACTGGTGCGGATAGTCGTCGATGCGGCTGGACGGCTGCGGAATGCCCACCAGATCCAGCAGTTCCACGGCCCGCGACCGCGCGGCCCGGCGCGAGACCCTCTCGTGCGCGCGGATCATCTCCACGATCTGCCACCCCACCCGGTAGAGCGGGTGCAGGCTGGACAGCGGATCCTGGAAGATCGCCGAGATCTGCGCGCCGCGCACCGACCGCAGCTGGGACTTCGTCATAGCCAACAGGTCCCGACCTTTGAACAGTGCCTGCCCGGAGACGTCGCCGCCCGGGGTCAGGCCGAGCAGCGTCTGGGTGCACACCGTCTTGCCCGAGCCGGATTCGCCGACGATGCCCAGCGTCTGGCCCTTGTCCACGTCGAAGGACACACCACGGACGGCCTGCACCAGACCGTCCGTGGTGCGAAACGAGACCGTCAGGTCCCGTACCTCGAGCAATGGCATCGGTTCGCCCGGGCCGTCAGCCGTTGGACAGCCAGATCTGCGTGATGTCGTAGTTGATCGTCGTCGGCAGCTCGATCGCGTTGTGCACTCGCGAGGAATGGAACAACGGCGTCGACTGCGTCTGGAACGGGATGAACGCGGCGTCCTTCATCACCTGCATATCGGCCTTGTGCATGGCCTGCTGCACCTCGTCCGGATCGGTCGACGTCAACGCCGTGTCGATGAGCTTGTTGACGGCGTCGTTGTTGTAGTTACCCCAGTCTGTCGACCCGGGGCCGTAGTGCCGACCGTCGAACAGCGGCTCCATCACCGACCGCGCGTTGTTGCCGTACCAGTCCGGGACCCACCCGGGTTCGGCGATGTCCCAGGCCCCCGATTTGGCTCCCTTCGGGTCGGACAGGTACTTGCCGTAGAAGTCCGATGCCTTGACCGGGAAGCCCTTGACGGTGACCCCGCACTTGGCGAAGTCCGCCTTGATGGACTGGTAGACATCCGGGTG
>CAZIIX010000268.1:0-3627 GCA_964539345.1 uncultured Actinomycetes bacterium
AGGAGTTCCGCAAGTGCATCGAATGCTTCCTGTGCCAGGACGTCTGCCACGTCATCCGGGACCACGAGGAGAACAAGAAGCAGTTCGCCGGGCCGCGCATGTTCATCCGGCTCGCCGAACTGGACATGCATCCGCTCGATGCGGCCGATCGGCAGATCGCCGCGCAGGACGACTACGGCCTCGGATTCTGCAACATCACCAAGTGCTGCACCGAGGTGTGCCCGGAGGGCATCAAGATCACCGATAACGCGATCATCCCGATGAAGGAGCGCGTGGTGGACCGCAAGTACGACCCGCTGCCGTTCTGGCGGCGGCGGCGTCGCGTGGAGGAACGCGCGAACGCCCAGTAACCGCGCAAGCACCGCAGCATCACGGCAGCGTCAGCCCCGGAGGACCTCGGTCCTCCGGGGCTGACGTCTGTCCGGGCACCGCACGTGCTTGATCCACGTCAAGGTCACCGATCGAGAACTTTCCTACCGTGAAGTCAACGGTTCCACCGAGGAACCGCTCCATCACGAGAGAGGAATGACGATGACCACCAACACCACCGAGGTGACCAGGACGACGCTGCGGGCCGAAGGATTCTCCTGCCCCTCCTGCGTCGGCAAGATCGAGAAGCAGGTGGGCCGACTCGCCGGAGTGACATCGGTGACGGTGCGCTTCGCGTCCGCCCGTATCGAGGTCGAGCACGACCCGACCATCGCCACCGTCGACGACCTGGTGGCTGCCGTCGCCCGCGCCGGATACACGGCTCGCCCGTCAGTGATGTGACCGGGCGGCAGGCGATGGCTTGTGCCGCGCGGACAGTCGAGCTTCGACGAGAGAGGGAACAGTCATGAACGCGGTCATATCGCGGCTGCGCAACAGATGGACCGTGTCGGTCGTCTCCGGAGGTGGCATCCTGACATCGCTGGCGCTGACGAACATCGGCGGCGCGGCGGGCTGGGGCGACCTGCTCATGCTCGCGGCCGCGGTCGTCGCCGGCACGCCGGTCGCGGTCGCGGCGATACGCGCGCTGCGCGCCACCGTCATCGGCATCGACCTGTTGGTCACCATCGCGTCCATCGGCGCCATCATCGTGGGGAACTACTGGGAGGCGGCGGCGGTCACGTTCCTGTTCGCCATCGGCCACGCCCTCGAGACGGCCACACTCACCAAGACACGGTCGGCGCTGGCGGAGCTGATCGCCGTCGCCCCCGAGGTGGCGGTCGTGATGCGGGGCGGCCAGCAGGTCGAGATCGCGCCGGACGCCGTCGACACGGGCGAGACCGTTCTGGTCAAGGACGGCGCCAAGGTGCCGGTCGACGGTGTGGTCATCGGCGGCAACGGCGCCCTGGACGAGTCGTCGATCACCGGCGAGTCCATGCCGGCGGAGAAGACCGTCGGTGACCAGGTATTCGCCGGCACGATCGCCGTCGGCGGGTTCCTGCAGGTCCGCGCGACCGGGATCGGGGCCGATACGACACTCGCCCGGATCATCCACCGAGTGGAAGAGGCGCAGGACGAGAAGGCCAAGACCCAAGCGTTGATGGACCGGTTCTCCGCCTGGTACACGCCGGCCATCATCGTGCTGGCCGTGGTCATCGGCCTGCTGACCCGCGATGTCGTGCTCGCCTTGACCCTGCTGGTGATCGGATGCCCCGGCGCCCTGGTGATCTCCATCCCGGTCTCGATCGTGGCCGGGATCGGCCGCGGGGCGCGGGACGGAATCCTCATCAAGGGCGGCGAATATCTGGAGACATCCGCGAAGATCGATGTGGTCGCCGTCGACAAGACCGGCACCATCACCGAGGGGCGACCGCAGGTGACCGACGTCATCCCGCTGCATCCGGAGTGGACCACCGACCAGGTGTTGCACTGGGCCGCGCGGGCCGAAGCCGGATCCGGCCACCCGCTCGCCGGGCCGATCGTGGAAGCCGCCGCGGCGATCGGCCTGTCGGTGCCGGGCCTGCCGGAGTCCACGGAGCCGGTGATCGGGAAGGGCATCGTGGCCACCGTCGACGGACGGCGCACAGCGGTGGGCAATCTGGCTCTGATGCGCGCCGAGAACGCTGCTGGCGCCGACGATGTCGCGGTCGTCGCGGCCGTGAACGACCTGGCCGCGGACGGTCGGACCCCGATCGTGGTCGCGTCCGGCGGTCACGTGGTCGGGGTGGTGGCGGTGGCGGACCGCATCCGCGCCGATGCTGCCCAGATGGTGCGACGCCTGCGCCGCGCCGGGGTGAAGAGGGTCGTCATGCTCACCGGCGATGTCGAACCTGTCGCACGCGCTGTCGGCCGGCAGGTGGGTATCACCGATATCCGCGCCGGCCTGCTGCCGGAGGACAAACTGGCCCAGGTGCGGCTCCTGCAGGATGGCGGGCACACCGTGGCCATGGTCGGCGACGGGGTGAATGACGCGCCGGCATTGGCCACCGCAGATATCGGTGTGGCCATGGGCGCCGCCGGGACCGGCGTGGCCATTGAGACGGCCGATATCGCGTTGATGCAGGACGATCTGCTCCGGTTGCCACGGGCCATCTCGCTGGCCAGGCGCACGGTCCGCACCATGCGGCAGAACATCGCCATCGCGCTGGCCACGGTGGCAGCGTTGCTGGCCGGGGTGCTGGCGGGCGGGGTGACGATGGCCATCGGGATGCTGGTGCACGAGATCTCGGTGCTGGTCGTGATCGCCAACGCCATGCGGCTGCTGCGCAGGGCGCGGGACGTGCCGGGCGCGTCGGTCGGGCCCGGGCCGGCCACGCAGCCCACCCGGCGCGGTCGGCAACGGGCAGCGGCGGGTGCGGACCCTGACCATGCGGCGGCCCGGCCGGACACGCTAGTGCTCGACCGAGATCTCTAGCAACGCGTCCACGTCCATGATGCGGATCACCCGACCGGCGCTGGTCACGATCACCCCGGACTCCTGCAGGCGGCGCAATTGCCGACTGAGGGACTCCGGGGTGGTGTCCAGCAGGGAGGCGACATCCTTCTTCGCCATCGGGAGTTCCACCTCCAGCCGGCCGTCGATATGCCGCCCGGGCAGTGACAACAGGTATCCGGCCAGCCGCGAGGTCACGTCCCCGGAGATGAGCGCTGCCAGTCGAGACTCGGTGTCATCCAACCGGCGGCTGACCGCCTGCAGCATCCGAAATCCGATCGACGGATGGGCCCGTACGAGAGCGTTGAGGTCGGCGTGCCGGAACACGCACATGCTCCCGGGCTCCAACGCGGTCGCGAAGTGGCGCGGGCGGCGCCCGGTCAGAAACGCCGACTCGCCGATGAAACCGCCCGGCCCCAGCACTCGAAGGATCTGCTCGTGGCCGTCGGCATCGATACGCGAGATCTTCAGCGAGCCGCGATGCACCACCAGCAGGTCGGTGCGGTACGAGTCGGCGGCGTGCACCCGCTGGCCCTTGGTGAGCTTGGTCGGGCGGGCCATCGCGGCCACCTGGTGCTGCTGGTCAACGGTCAGTCCCTGGAACAGCGGCACGCCGGACACACACAGGTGCTCGCGTCCGTCGCCGTCGGACGCGTCGTCGCGGCGGTCTGTGCTCGCACCTGTCACCGGCCACCCCCGTCTCCATCGTCGCGGCGCCTGATCTCGGACTCTATCCGGTTCCGGCGCGAGGCACGGCGCATCCGACG
>CAZIIX010000269.1:0-3613 GCA_964539345.1 uncultured Actinomycetes bacterium
GCCCCCACCCCGGCCGGGCACGCCGGGCGTCGCGTGTCGCGCTCGACCGCGCCGCGGGCCGGCCGGCGGCGCGGCGGGGCCGCCGTCGTGCTCTCCCCGCTGGCGCGGCAGATCGCGGCGCTGGGCCTGGCACTGTGCGCCGTCGCCCTGTCGCTGGCCTACCCGGTGCGCCAGTACCTCGAGCAGCAGGTCGCCGAACGCCAGGCCGTGGCCGAGCAGCAGCAGCTCGAGGACGAGATCGCCGACCTGCACGCCCAGCAGGCCGCCCTGTCCGACCCCGCCTACATCAAGGCCGAGGCCAAGCGCCGACTGCAGTACGTCTCGCCCGGCGACACCGTCTACGTGGTCAAGGTCCCCGGCGCCTCGTCCGGCGTCCCGCCATCGACGACGGTCGACCCCCGATCCGCCACCGCGGACGGGTCGGGCGCAGCGCAGCAGACCACCGGGGACACCGGGGCCGCGCCGGACGAGGCGGACGCGGCCGGCGACGACGCTGACGCCGGCGACGATGCGGCCGGGCAGCCCTGGTACGAGTCGCTGTGGGACACGGTGTCCGGCGACGGCGACACCGTCATACCCGGGCAGTAGGCGCATGCTGGGGGACCCCATCGACCTCACGCCGTTCACCGCGGCGGACGCCGAGGCCTTCGCCCGCGAGATGGGCCGGCCGGCGCGCGGTGTGCTGGCCGTCGCCCACCGCTGCGACCACGGCATCCCGGCGGTGCTGCAGACCGCTCCGCGACTGCCGGACGGCACCCCGTTCCCGACCATGTTCTATCTGTGTTGTTCGGCACTGACCGCTGCCGTCAGCCGCATGGAGTCGGCCGGTGTGATGCGGGAGATGACCGCGCGGCTCGCCGCCGACGAGGATCTGGCCGCGCGCTACCGCCGCGCGCACGAGGCGTATCTTCGGGTACGCAACCAGGTCGACGATCTGGGCATCGCCGTGACGGCGGGCGGCATGCCCGACCGGGTCAAGTGCCTGCACGTCCTGGTGGCGCACTCGTTGGCCGCCGGCCGCGGCGTCAACCCGCTGGGCGACGAGGCCGTGGACGCGCTCGGCGAGGTGTTCAAGGGGGAGCGGCCCTGCGTGCGCCTCACGCGGGCCGGGCCGCCGGGCGAACCCGCCTGACCGCACCCGGTGCCGACGGCGGCACCGGCCCCCAAGTTGTCGACGGTGCCGGGGATGTGTCACCGTCATCTGTGCATGACCACTCGGAGCGCGACCGACGCGCGTAGCAAGCCCGTCGGTCACACTCCCACGCTCGCGAAGGACGGCCCATGGCCAAGCTCAAGCCGAAGGAGAAGGCGTACTACGCGCACTTCAACACGGCGGCACACGCGGTGGTGACCGCGGCCGAGGCCGTGGCCCGGCTCACCAAGAAGTCGACCGACCGGCGCGACACCGCCGAGCAGCTGGCGGCGCTGCTCGAGGTCGCCGACACCGAGTACCAGTCGGTGCTCTCGGCGCTGCACGCGAGCTTCGTCACACCGTTCGATCGCACCGAGATCCAGGACCTGGCGCGCACCCTGGCCACCTCCGTGCGGCACCTCGAGGCGGCCGCGGCGCTGGTCAACCTGCTCGACCCGCCGGAGCTGCCCGTCGAGTTCTCCTCCGTCACCGGGCTGCTGGAACAGGCGGCGCAGGCCACCGAGGAGACCGTCGGCAAACTGCGCAAGCTCAAGGGCATCAAGCACCACCACGGGCGGATCCGCGAGCTCGCCGCCGAGGCGGAGTTCCACCGCCGGCTGCTGCTCGTCCGACTCACCAGCGGCGAGGTCGACCCGCTGGACGCGGTGGAGGTGCGGGCCATCTCCGATGAGCTGCACGCGTCCGTGGTGGCACTGACCGATGTGGCCGAGGTCATCGAGACCGTGCTGATCACGGAGGGCTGACGGCGCCATGACGGCCCTGGTCATTACGGTCGCCCTTGCGCTGATATTCACGTTCACCAACGGATTCCATGACGCGGCCAACGCCATCGCCGTGTCGATCGCCACCCGGGCGCTGCGCCCCGTCGTGGCGCTGTGCATCGCCGCCGTCGGCAACCTCGTCGGCTCGTTCTTCGGGGCCAAGGTCGCCGCGACCGTCGGCGGCGGCATCATCTCGCTGCCCACCGACGACACCGTCATGCTCGTCGTCGCCGCATCGCTGATCGGCGCCATCGCCTGGAACCTGATCACCTGGCGGTTCGGACTGCCGTCGTCGTCCTCGCACGCGCTCATCGGCGGCATGGTCGGTGCCGCGCTGCCGGCGGGCATGGTCGTGCTCTGGGACGGTGTGCTGGACAAGGTGATCATCCCGATGGTCGCCTCGCCCGTGGTCGGGTTCGTCATCGGCTACATCGTCATGCTGACCATGATGTGGTCGCTGCGGCGCGTGTCCCCGACCAAGGCCCGGCGCGGCTTCCGGATGGCGCAGTGGGGCTCGTCGACCGCGATGGCGTTCGGTCACGGCATGCAGGATGCCGCCAAGACGATGGGCATCGTGGTGCTGGCGCTCAACGTGGCCGGCCGGCACGAGGGGCAGAGCATTCCGCTGTGGGTGTACCTCACCTGCGCGGGCGTGCTGTCGGTGGGCACCGCGGCCGGCGGCACCCGCATCATGAAGACACTGGGCAGCAAGGTCGTCGCGCTCGACCCGCCGCAGGGCTTCGCGGCGGAGCTGACCGGATCGGCCGTGCTGTACGGCACCGCGATCGGGCTCGGTGCCCCGATCTCCACCACCCAGGCCATCTCGGCGGCCATCATGGGCGTGGGCTCCACCCGGCGGCTGTCCGCGGTCAACTGGAAGGTCGCGGTGAACATGGGCAAGGCGTGGGTGTTCACGTTCCCCGGCGCCGGCATCATCGCCGCCGTGAGCTGGCTCCTCGGGTCCGCCCTGCTGTAGGCGGCGGGCCCGGAACGGGCCCGGCCGGCGCGACACCGGCCCGGCACGGGGGGCGGTTGGCGAATGCCGCGCGCTGCGAGTAGACTCAAACGCTGGCGCGCGTCGTCGTGCTGGTTTGCTGTGGCCGCGAACCGGTGCGGACTCCCTCAACGTGACTCCCGCAGCTTGCCGACATCCGGTCGGCCGGCCGTGACGTGCGCGCTCAGCCGGGTCGGGCCACCCGCATCCGGCACGCAGCACACCACACAGACGACAACGACAGATTGCGGAGGACATGGCCAAGAAGGATGGGGCCATCGAGGTCGAGGGCCGAGTCATCGAACCCCTGCCCAACGCGACATTTCGCGTGGAGCTGGAGAACGGACACAAGGTCCTCGCGCACATCAGCGGCAAGATGCGGCAGAACTACATCCGCATCCTGCCGGAGGATCGCGTGGTCGTGGAGCTCTCGCCCTACGACCTGTCCCGCGGTCGCATCGTCTACCGCTACAAGTAGCCGGCCGGTCGCGCACCGGGACGTCCCCGGCGCACGAACCACCGTCATACCCATCACCATCGCGTCGAACCACCCACGCGCAGCCGGGGATCCGGCCCGGCAGCAGGAGAGAACAATGAAGGTCCAACCCAGCGTCAAGAAGATCTGCGACAGCTGCAAGGTCATCCGCCGTCACGGCGTGGTGATGGTCATCTGTTCGTCGAACCCCCGTCATAAGCAGCGCCAAG
>CAZIIX010000270.1:0-1285 GCA_964539345.1 uncultured Actinomycetes bacterium
CCGGAGCGCGGCATCCGGGACCTGCGCAAGCACATCGCCTGGTACTTCAAGGGTTTCGCCGTCGGGTCGGAGATCCGGCGCGCGCTCGGGCTGGTGTCGAGTCTGGACGAGCTGGCCGAGCTCACCACCCAACTCGATCTCGAGCAGGAGTTCCCGGCCGATGCGGAGGGCCCGCGGGGGCGGCAGGGCGGCCCGCAACGCCGCGTGCACCTGCCGGAGGGCTGGTTGGACGATCCGACCGCGATGACGGTGCCGGAGGGTGCGGAGTTGGATGCCGGTGGGGGGTGACGGTCGCGCGGTGTGCGGCGCCAGGCGGTGCTGGACCCGCATCACGTGCTGCGTGCTGGCGATCGTCGCGTTGTCCGCCTGCTCCGCCCTGTCGCCCGCGCCGCGCGAGTCGGGTCCCGCGCCCGGGGCCTCGTCATCGTCGGGACTCGGATCCTCGCCGGGACCGGCGTCCGCGCCCGGGACCTCGTCATCGCCGGAGTCCGGGCCCGCGGGTGAGACCTCGTCATCGTCGCCGTCCGGGGCCGGGCCCTCCGCGTCACCCGGGCCGGCCGGTACGCTGGTCCCCTCCGCCGACTATCGGGCGATCCGGCACACCATCGATGCGATCAATGCGACGGCAGGCGGACCGGTCGCCCGGCAACGCGCGCTGCTGACCGAGATGGTGTTCGCCGGTCAGCGCACGAGTCAGCAGGAGTGTCCCGAGGCGCTGTCGACGCTGCTGTTCAGACCGGCCTATTCGAGCCTTCGTCCGGCCCCCGAAGACGCGGTCGACGGTGCCAGCTACCTGCTGCCGACGCTGATCAAGATCTTCCACGGGAACCGCATCACCGGAACGGACGTCTCCACGCTGCGGATCTGGATGGTCGACGGCGCTGCACACACCGCTGCCCTGTGCATCCGGTGAGGATCGGGCCGTACCATCGTTCAACAAAGCACCAGAATGGGAAGGACCTGAGTTGACAACAGGCGGAACGGACGGCCCTGCGTGGCCTCCGGAAGGCCGTGATTCAGGCATACCGCACGAACATGACCCTGATGCGACGGCTTCGTCGCCCACACCATCGGCACCCTGGGAACGGCCGACGCGGTGGGCGTCGCTCTCCGATGACTCGAACGCGACGAGCATCGAGGAGCTGCTGGCGCAGATCACCGCATCCGGGCCGGCCGCGGGGTCGCGGCGCCGGCGGCGCGAGAGCAGCGATGCCGAGACCACGGCGGTCTCGGCGAGCGACCTGATCGCGGCGCTGGGCGGCGCGGCGAGTGCCGGGGCGGCGGG
>CAZIIX010000270.1:1385-3602 GCA_964539345.1 uncultured Actinomycetes bacterium
GAGAGCAGAGCGACCGCCGCGAGCCCACCGACGATCCAGCCGGCCACGATCACCCCACCGTGGAGAGTGCGGCCGCGGTCAGCACCGACGCCGACGCGTATGACGAGAACTCCTGGCAGGCCGTGCGCGCCTCGCTGCACCGCAACCTGCCCGACTCGCATCCCCCGCCCGGGCCCGTCTTCCCGGACTTCGACAGCGCCGCTCCGTTCGACCGTACCGACGCGCACGGGGGCCCGGACCCCGACGCAGGCTCCGACGAGAACGGCGGGCCGACACCCGACGGCGCCGAGTTCGTCGGTGCGGCAACGGATCCGGCGTCCGACTCCCCCGACGACTCCCCTGACGGCGACCACGGTGACGACCAGCGGGAAGCTGCCGCTGCGGGCGGCACGTTCCTCCGCCCGCCGCCGCGCGACGGCCTGACCGCGCCGTCCCACGCCGACGGCCCCCACCGGGGCTGGTGGATCGCCGGACGGGCCGCGGTGGCACTCGTGGCCGTCCTGACGCTGCTGACCGTGGGCACCTATTGGGTCATCAAGCACCGCGCGGACGCCGTCATCGCCGATCGGCAGGTGTCGGCCGTCGTGCCGGACGACACCAACATCGTCGACCAGGACGGCGGCGACGGCGGCCCGGTCAGCGACGGCGGATCGAACAACAACGTCAACGCCGCGGCGCAGCACTACCAGGCCGAGAACATCCTGCTCCTCGGATCGGACACTCGGGCGACGGAAGAGGATGCACGGCTCGGCGGGGCCGGCACGGTGACGATGCAATCCGATGTGCTGATGCTGCTGCACCTGTCGGCGGACCGCTCCCACGTGTCGATCGTGTCGATCCCCCGCGACCTGTACATCAAGGCGCCGACCTGCAAGGCGTGGGACTACCGGACCAACTCCCTGTCGGACGTCGACTACGACAACCCGTACTCCGAGTGGAAGATCACCAACGCCTACTCGGTGGGCGGGCCACAGTGCACGGTGCGCGCGGTCCAGCAGCTCACCGGGCTGCGCATCGACCGCGTCATCATCGTCGACTTCGCCGGGTTCAAGACCATGGTGGACGCCCTCGACGGGATCACCGTCAACGTCTGCCGACCGATCATCGACGGCAACCTCGGGGTCGTCATACCCGACGCCGGCGTCCAGCACATCAACGGCAAACAGGCGCTGAAGCTTGTGCGGGCGAGGGAGGTCCAGGGCGACTCGGAGGCGGACCTCGCGCGCATCCGCCGGCAGCAGAAGGTGCTCTCCACGATGCTGCGGCAGATCACCAGCGCCGGGGTGCTGCTCGACCCGGTGCAGCTCGACAAGGTGCTGCAGGCATTCGTGCACAACGTGCAGACCGACAACGTCGACTTCGACGACCTGGTGACCATCGCACAGTCGCTGGGCAATCTCGACCCGAAACACGTGACGTTCTATACGCTTCCGACCGTGCCGGCGGAAGGCACCACTGGTCTCAACCTGGCGCCCGTGGGTCCGCTGGTGTTCCAGGCGCTGCGCAATGACGAGCCGCTGCCCGGCGAGCAGGTCGGCACGCCCGACAGCACCAGCACCACGACCTCGCCGACCCCGACGACATCCAGCACCGCCCCCAGCGCCCCGCCGCCGGTCACCCGGACACTGACCGAGGTCGTCACATCGACGCCGACCGTCCAACAGAAGGTGACCGTCGACCCCAGCGAGATCGATCTGCAGGTGGTCAATGTGGCCGGGCGGCCGGGTGTGGCGACGCAGGCGATGAACGGGCTGACGCCGTCCGGGTTCGAGCTCGATCAGCCGGACCTGCTGCTCATCCCCGGAGACGTGCGCGAGGACATGACGGTCGAGTACGCCCCGGACAACCGCGCGGCGGCAGTGACCGTCGCCGCCGCCGTGCCGGGCGCCAAGCTGGTTCCCACCGAGGGACTCGGCAGCAAGGTGCGGCTGATCCTCGGTTCCGACTTCGACGGCACCATCAACGAGGTCGCCGTCGGCGACGACCTGCCGGACCGGCTGAGCACCGAGGTGGAGCCGGTGGTGACGACGCATCTGTCGACCGTGGTGAGCACGCCGCCGACGACCTCCCCCAGCACCTCGACGCCGACGACCACCTCCACACCGGCGGCGCCGACGACCACCACGCCGACGCTGGGCACCGACGACGTGCAGCTGCACAACGCCGCCAGCGCCAGCTGCATCTGAGCCCCCGCGGCGGTCCTCACGCCGACCCCCG
>CAZIIX010000271.1:0-3597 GCA_964539345.1 uncultured Actinomycetes bacterium
CGCCCCGGCGCGGCGGGCTACTTGTCCTCGCCGGCCAACTTGTCGACGAAGCCGCTAATCGCGTCCTCCGCCTTCTCGACCTTGTCCTCGTGGCCGATCTTGTCCGCCACGAAGTCGCCGACCTTGTCGACGCCCTCCTTGATGTCGTCGGCGTGGTCCGCCACCGCGTCCTGCGCCTTGTCCTTGATCTCCCCAAAATCCACCATGGGTTCCTCCTGACAGAGAAAGCGAACGTTAACCCGTTCAGCCTAACCGGTGGCGGAGCCCGTCGGCACTCACGAACAGCCCGTCGCTGTCCACCCGCACGGCGCGCTCCCCGTACGAGCCCACATAGGTGATCCACGCGCCGTCGGCATCCACCGCGGTGGTCGTGCCGCTGTGCTGAATGGGCGAAAGCTCCAACTCGGGCAGGCTGATCGAGGCCACCGTCACGGATCCGGACCGGCCCGCCTCCTCCTGCAGACCCAACCGGCGCACCGGCAGCGACGCGGTGAACGGCGACCCGTCCAGGTAGACGTCCGTCGCGTCCGCCAGCTCCGGGTGCGGCACGGACCCGGCGACCGTCTCGGCGATCCACGGGCCGTCCGGGCTGCGCGTCAGGCTCAGCGAGCGCTCCCCGGACGCGTCGTCGCAGCGCACCGTGATGCGGCGGGACCGGCCCTCGTTGTCCACCACGACCGAGTACGACGCTCCGTAGGCCCGCTCGCGGGCGCAGACCAGGTAGCCGGTGGCGCGCATGGCCCGTCCGGACAGCGAGACCTGCACCGTCTCCATCTGCAATCCATCGGGCGACGCGAAACTGAGCATTCGCGCCGCGGACTGCTTGTCACTTGGCTCTGTCACGGAGGTAACCGTAACGCGTCACGGGGTCGGCTGTCCGCCCGGACCGTGGGACGATGTGCAGCGTGACCGACTCGACGATCGACGGCGGCGATGCGGCGCACACCGACGGGGACGACCGGGGAGCGGTCCGGTTCGCGGGATGGTGGCGCAGCCCCCGATGGTTCGTCGCAGTCGTAGCGCTGGCCGGCGTCGCCGCGGTGCTCGTGGGAACGGCCATGACGGAGCCCGCCGCGGTCCCCGGCCTGACCCCGCACCCCGCGATCCGGTACGGCATCCCGACGATGCGCGTGCTGCTGGATCTTGCCGTGGTGGCCGCGGTCGGCGTGGGGCTGCTGCCCAAGCTGGTCGGTTTCGATCGGCCGGATCGGGCCGAGCCGGTGCTGGCCCGCGCGCGCCGGGTCGGGACGTGGGCATCGGCCGGCTGGTTCGCAAGCGCGCTGGCATCCATCGTGCTGCTCGCGGCGGAACTGGCGCCCGGACGCCTCGTCACACCGCTGGACGTGTGGGACTACACCACCTCGATCGCGGCGGGCAAGGGCCTGGCGATCTCCGCCGGCTGCGCACTGCTGTCCTGGTGGCTGTGCCGGCTGTCGCTGCGGCACGGCGAGAAGGTCCCGGCCGAGTTGCGCGCCGGCGTCGCCCTGTTCGGGCTGCTGCCGCTGCCGCTGACCGGCCACGCCTCGAACTGGTACTACCACGACCTGTCCATGGTCTCGATGGAGCTGCACGTGACCGCGTCGGCGGCGTGGCTGGGTGGGCTCGCCGCGCTGGTGGTCTTCCTGGCGCGCCGCCCGGACCTGCTGGCGGTGGCGCTGCCGCGGTTCTCCCGGCTGGCCACCTGGTGCGTGCTGATCGTGGGGGCCTCCGGCGTCGCCAACGGCCTGATCGAGCTGTACCTGTCGCCGATCACCACGCTGCCGGGGTCGCTGGTGCAGACCCGGTACGGGGTGCTGCTGCTGGCCAAGGCCGCGTGCCTGGCGGTGGTGGCCGTGATCGCGGTGCGGGTGCGGACCACGGTGATGCCCGCCGTCGCCGCCGGCCGGCGCGCCGCGTTCGCCGCCTGGTGCGGCTGGGAGATCGCCGTGCTGGCGGTGGCGTTCGGCGTCGCGGTGGTGCTCACCCGCGCGTCGGTCACCCCGTGGTAGCGCCCGCGGGCCACGGCGAGCGCGACCAGTGGGGCGGGTCGGAGCCCGCTGAGGCGCCCGCCGGCACGCCCCCCGAGTCACCACCCGGTCACCGCGCGTCGGCGAACCCGTCGAGGACGCCGTCGGCGGTGCGCACCGGCTCGGGCGCGAACGTGACCCGGATCGGGGTCGGGGCCGACCGGCCGACGCCGAGCGTCCGATCACCGGCGGAGCCGCCCCGCCGCCGCAGGACCACCGTCATACCCACCCAGAGCAGCATCAACGCCGCGGCCGACCACCAGATCGAGTCCCAGGCCACCGGCGGCATGTGCAGCGGCGTGCCCGACTCGTAGGTGCGGCGCATGTCCTCGATCGACTGCGACGCCAGATCCAGCGGTGCCCGCTCCGCCAGCGCCTGCAGCAGCAGCCCGAGGTACCCCAGCCCGGTGACCGCGACCGCGCCCAGCACCGCCCGCAGGTACGGATGCAGCGGCACCAGGAACGCCAGATCGACGCCGACGCCGACCAGCAGCAGCCAGAACGGCACCGATGACGGCGGGAACACGGTCAGGTACAGGGCGGGCCAGATCAGCATCCGGTAGCCGACGTACAGCGCCACGACCGCCGTGGCGGTCCAGACCCGGCCCACCAGCATCCGCGCCACCACCAGCACGACGGCGCACAGCCCGATCGTCCACACCGGGTAGACCCACGGCGGGATCGGCAGCGCGAAGCTGTGCACCGCGATGTCGTCCACCGGGCGGCCCAGTTGGTCGGCGGCGAACGTGAGCAGCTCGTCGCCCGCGTAGGAGCTGCCGGCGAACCACGAGTTGATGGACAGGATCCCGTACTCCTGCTGGAAGTTCGGGAAGAACACGTTCTCGAACATGAACGCGCCGAGCACCGTCAGCCCGGCCGTGTACTGCCAGCGGAACCGGCCGTCGCGCGGGTACGACAGGTACCAGTTGCGCATGACGCCGGCGATCATGATGGCCGTGCCGGTGTAGAGCAGCATGTGTGACGGCGACCAGCTGGTGATGTCCAGGCCGTTGACGCGGTGATTGATGACGTCGATCGGGCCCGCGATCACGAACACGATCGTGCCGGTCTGCATGATCCGCAGCGAGCGCCTGTCCACGGCGTAGCCGGTGAACGTGTGCGCCAGCACCAGGCCGATCGCGATACCGGTCCCGATGGTGTTGATGATGTGCGGCGGGGCCATGTCGTCGCGCAGCCAATGGAAGTGCCAGGCCACGTCCCAGGACGAGCCGAGCAGCTTGAACGCCAGCGCCAGCAGCCACCAGCGTTGCATGAACACCGCGAGCGACCGCGGGGTGGGTCGCCCGGGTTCGCCGCGCGTCCAGTAGGTGCGCATGAAGCCGGCAAGGCGTGGCATCGCCCGTTGCATCGTGAGCCCTTCTGCGAATCGGTGCAGAATCAGACTACGTGCGCTCCGCCCGCTAGCCGCGCAGTCGCCCGCCGCGGATGCGCCGTGCCGAGGCGACCGCGAGCGCGCAGGCCAGCAGCAGGATCACGATGCCGTCGAGCGCATGGGTCGCGCCCAGCCACTGGTGCTTCCAGCCGAACTGGGCGAGGCCGTGTTGCGCGACCTCGGTGAGCAGGGCCATGA
>CAZIIX010000272.1:0-3592 GCA_964539345.1 uncultured Actinomycetes bacterium
TGTGGCAGGTGCGCTTGTTGATCCGGAACGCGCGGCCCTGGGCGCGCGGCTGGAAGCGCCGCAGCGTCGGACCCTCGTCCACCCACGCCGCAGCGACGTGCAGTGTCTCCGGATCGAGACCCTGGTTGTTCTCGGCGTTGGCGACGGCCGAGCCGAGCACCTTGCCGACCACCTCGCCGGCGGCCTGCGGAGCGAACCGGCACACGGCGGCGGCGTCGGCGACGCTGCGGCCCCGGATCAGGTTGACGATCCGGCGCGCCTTCATCGGCGTCATGCGAACGTAACGCGCCTGCGCCCGAGCGCGGGGCAGCTCTGCGATGTCCGCGGCGTTGGCATTCATGACAATTCCTTCTGTTGGTTCCTGGGCGGTGCAAGCGGGCGACGCGACCGGTCGCCGTCGCGCCGGGGGCGCGCCCCGACGTCAGCCACGACGGCTGCGACGGTCGTCCTTGACGTGCCCCTTGAAGGTGCGGGTTAAGGCGAATTCGCCCAGTTTGTGGCCGACCATCGACTCGGTGATGAACACCGGGACGTGCTTGCGGCCGTCGTGCACGGCGATCGTGTGGCCGAGCATCTCGGGCACCACCATCGACCGGCGCGACCAGGTCTTGATCACGCTCTTGGAGTTCTTCTCGTTCGCCGCTTCCACCTTCTTGAGCAGGTGGTCGTCGACGAACGGACCCTTCTTCAGGCTGCGAGGCATCTACTTACCGCTTCTTTCCCTTGCGACGACGACGGACGATGAGTTGATCGCTCGGCTTGTTCGGCCGGCGGGTGCGGCCCTCCGGCTTGCCCGCCGGGTTGACCGGGTGGCGACCGCCGGAGGTCTTGCCCTCGCCACCGCCGTGCGGGTGGTCCACCGGGTTCATGACGACACCGCGGGACTGCGGGCGCTTGCCCTTCCAGCGCATGCGGCCGGCCTTGCCCCAGTTGATGTTCGCCTGCTCGGAGTTGCCGACCTCGCCGATGGAGGCGCGGCAGCGGGCGTCCACGTTGCGGATCTCGCCGGAGGGCATCCGCAGCTGCGCGTACGGGCCGTCCTTGGCGACCAGCTGCACGCGCGCCCCGGCCGAGCGGGCGATCTTCGCGCCGCCCCCGGGCCGCAGCTCGATGCCGTGCACGACGGTGCCCACCGGGATGTTGCGCAGCGGCAGGTTGTTGCCCGGCTTGATGTCCGCGCTCGGCCCGGTCTCGACGACCGCACCCTGCCGCAGCCGGTCCGGGGCGAGGATGTAGCGCTTCTCGCCGTCGGCGTAGTGCAGCAGCGCGATGCGCGCGGTGCGGTTCGGGTCGTACTCGATGTGCGCGACCTTGGCCGGCACGCCGTCCTTGTCGGCGCGACGGAAGTCGATGACGCGGAACGCGCGCTTGTGCCCGCCGCCCTGGTGGCGCGCCGTGATGCGCCCGTGGACGTTGCGGCCACCGGTGGAGTGCAGCGGTCTGACCAGCGACTTCTCCGGGCGGGTGCGGGTCAGTTCAGCGAAGTCGCTGACCGACGCGCCGCGCCGACCCGGTGTCGTCGGCTTGTACTTTCGGATACCCATATCTGTTAAGTCCCTACAGTCTGTCCGGCTTATGCCGCGAAGATCTCGATCGGCTTGCTGTCGGCGGACAGCGTGACGATGGCGCGCTTGGAGGAACGGCGCTGGCCGTAGCCGTAGCGCGTCCGCTTGCGCTTGCCCTTGCGGTTGATCGTGTTCACCGAGACGACGGTGACCTCGAAGATCTTCTCGATCGCGATCTTGATCTGTGTCTTGTTGGCGTCCGGGTGCACCTCGAAGGTGTACTTGCCCTCTTCCAGCAGACCGTAGCTCTTCTCGGAGATCACGGGCGCAACGATGATGTCGCGGGGATCGGAGATCACTTCGACTCCTCCTCGTCAGTGGCGGCTTCGTCGGCCACAGCGTCCGCTGCCGCCGGTGTCCCGTCGGCAGCATCCGCCTCGGCCGCCTCGGCGCCGGCAGCGTCGGCCTCGGCCTCCTTGGCGTCGGCCTTCTTCGCGTCGGCAGCATCGGCCTTCGCCGCGGCGGCCTTCTTGGCGGGCGCCTTCTTCGCCGGGGCCTTGCCCTCGACCGCGGCCGGGGCGCCGGCGAACTCCAGGAACTCGTCCAGTGCGCCGCGGGTGAAGACCACGTCATCGGCGATCAGCACGTCATAGGTATTGAGCTGGTCGGACGGGAGCAGGTGCACCTCGGGGATGTTGCGCAGGCTCTTCCAGCCGGCGACGTCGTCGCGGCTGATGACCACGAGCACCTTGCCGCCGGTGCCGAGCGCGGCCAGTGTCTGCGCCGCGGTCTTGGTGGACGGCGTGTCCCCGTCGACGACGGCCGACAGCACGTGCACGTTGCCGCCACGGGCCCGATCGGACAGCGCGCCGCGCAGCGCGGCGGCCTTCATCTTCTTCGGGGTGCGCTGGGTGTAGCCGTGCGGGACGGGGCCGTGCGAGATGCCGCCGCCGACGAACTGCGGCGCGCGGATCGAGCCCTGCCGCGCGCGGCCGGTGCCCTTCTGCCGGTACGGCTTCTTGCCGCCGCCGCGGACCTCGCCGCGCGTCTTGGTCGAGTGGGTGCCCTGGCGCGCTGCGGCCAGTTGGGCCACGACGACCTGGTGCATCACCGGGATGCTGGCCTGCGCGTCGAAGACCTCGGCCGGTAGCTCGAGAGCGCCCTCGGTCTTTCCAGCAGGCGAAGTGACAGCGACCGTCGTCATGCTGCATCAACCTTTCCGCTGCTCTTGACGGCCGTCTTGACCATCACCAGTCCGCCCTTGGCGCCCGGGACGGCGCCGTTGATCAGCAGCAGACCGGACTCGGCGTCGACCGCGTGCACGGTCACGTTCTGCGTCGTCACGGTGGCGGTGCCCATGCGGCCGGCCATGCGCAGGCCGCGGAACACGCGACCGGGGGTGGCGCAACCGCCGATCGAGCCCGGCGCGCGGTGCTTGCGATGCACACCGTGCCCGGCGCCCAGCCCGGAGAAGCCGTGCCGCTTCATGACGCCCGCGGTGCCCTTGCCCTTGGAGGTGCCGGTCACGTCGACGACGGCGCCGGCGCTGAACACGTCGGCGGCGGTGATCTCCTGGCCGACGGTGTAGTCCTCGATGGCATCCGTGCGGAGTTCGGCCAGGTGCCGGCGCGGTGTGACGCCGGCCTTGGCGAAGTGCCCGGCCTCCGGCTTGTTCACTCGGCGGGGATCGACGGCGCCGAAGGCGAACTGCACGGCGTTGTAGCCGTCGTTCGCGACCGTGCGGATCGCCGTGACGACCACCGGTCCGGCAGCGACGACCGTGACCGGAACGACCCGGTTCTCCTCGTCGAAGACCTGGGTCATCCCGAGCTTGTGGCCCAGGATCCCCTTGATCGGTTGAGACATCTTGTGATTACCCATCTGTTGCGCGCCCCGAGGGCTCGTGCACGTGACGTGCCGCATCGGCCCGCTGGTGGCCGATTACTGAATGTTGACGTCGACGCTGGCCGGCAGGTCGATGCGCAGCAGCGCGTCCACCGTGCGGGGCGTGGGGTCGACGATGTCGATCAGTCGCTTGTGCGTGCGCATCTCGAAGTGCTCGCGCGAGTCCTTGTACTTGTGCGGCG
>CAZIIX010000273.1:0-3573 GCA_964539345.1 uncultured Actinomycetes bacterium
CCGGCCCTGCCAGCCTGCTGCCTGACGCTACGTCAGGGTCAAGCGATGCGGCAGCGATCGGCCACGAAGTCCCTACTTCAGGAACGTGCCGATCACCTCTGGATGCTCCTCGGCCCAGGCACCGGCGGCCTCGGTGATGGCGGATCCGGTCAGATCCGGATCCTGGACCGTGGCGGCTTCTAGCGAGGCGAGCGCGTCGTCATCTAAGTGGAAATTCTCCAGCGGATCGCGGAGTTCCGGGTGCGCCTCGACGAAGTCCGGGTTTCCGATGACGTGGATCTTGTCCGGCTCGCCCATCGCCCCCTTCGGGTCCTTCAGGTCCTTCAGCGGGAACGCGCTGTAGGCCCAATGCGGGTGCCACAGGGTGACGACGACCGGCTCGTGATCGTGGACGGCCGCCTTCAGCGCGGCCAGCATCGCGGCAGTCGACGACTCCTGCAGTTCCCATCCGGCATCGTCGAGCCCGTACGCCGGCATCATGGAGTCCTTGGTGACGCCGGTCAGCCCGGCGCCTGCGTCGATGCCGACGATGCGCTTGCCGAGCTTGTCCGCGACCTCGGGCAACTGATCGATGGAATCGATGTCCATGTAATCGGGCACCGTGATCGTGTTCTGCATGTTGTCGAACCAGGGGCCGAGGTCCGTGACATGATCCCCGTATCGATCCCAGTACTTCTGATGTGTGACGGGCAGCGCGGTGTCGAAGAACACGTCGTACTTGCCGTTGGCCACACCATCGAAGATGGGGCCGACGTCGAGCGTGGTCAGTGTGACGTCGTAGCCGCGCTCGTCCAGCAGATGCTTCCACAGGTGGGACACCGCGACATCCTCCGCCCACCCTGCGGCGATCGGAATGGTGATGGCGGTGTCGCCGGACGGTGCGACCCCGTCGGCGCCGGTCGCCGGGTCGCCGGCGGGCTCGTCGCCGGCCGCGGTGTCCGACTGCCCGCCCGCGGCGACGGAGGTGCCGCTGCTGTCGGTCGGTCCGGCGGTGGAGGCGGAGTCGGAGTCGCCCCCGCAGGCCGCGAGCAGCCCGGATCCCAGTGCCACGATCCCCATGGCGGCCATCAAGCGTATGCGTACTCGGTCAAGCAAACCGGTCGTCCTCTCTTCGGTGGGTGGTGTCGGTCGGCGGCGCACCGGCACACCGGCGCGCACAAAAAAGTCCCCCGGTCGCGCTGTACTGCGCGACCGGGGGATACCGCGGCTTCCATCGCGTCGACCTCACGCGCGGTGGATGGACGCCTGGACAGCGTCGGTCACGGGCACGCCGTGACCCCGCGGTGGACGAACGCTCATCGCGCTCGTCGGGAGTCCTACTTCATGAAGCTATCGATGAAGTCCTGGTTCTCGGACGCCCACTTGGCGGCGGCATCCGTGATCTCCTGCGCGGACATGTCCGGATCCTGCACCGTCACCGACTCGAGATCGGCGAGCGTCGCATCGTCCATGTGGAACTTCTTCAGCGCCTGGATCAGACCCGGATCCTGGTCGGCCAGCTTGGGGCTGCCGATCACGTGGATCTCGTCCGGGTCGCCCATGGCGTTCTTCGGATCCTTCAGGTCCTTGATCGGGAAGACGCTGTACGCCCAGTGCGGCTTCCACAGCGTGACGACGATCGGATCGTGGTTGTCCGTCGCCTTCTTCAGCGCCGCGAGCATGGCTGCCGTGGACGAGATCTGCAGGTTCCAGCCCGCCTTGTCCAGGCCGTAGGCCGGCATCATGCTGTTCTTCGTGACGTCGGTCAGCCCGGCACCGGCATCGATGCCGGTGATGGTCTTGTTCACCTTGTCGCCGATGTCCTTGAGCTGGTCCATCGAATCGATGTCCATGTAGTCCGGGACCGCGATGGTCAGCGGCGCCTCGTCATACCAGACGTTGATGTCGTCGACCTTGTCCCCGTACTGCTTCCAGTACTTCTTATGGGTGTTCGGCAGCCAGGTGTCGAAGAAGACGTCGTACTGGTCGTTGGCGATGCCATCGAAGATCGGGCCGACGTCGAGCGTGGTCAGCTTCACCGTGAAGCCCTCCTGCTCGAGCAGGTGCTTCCACAGGTGGGAGACGGCGACGTCCTCGGACCAGCCGGCCGCGATCGGGATGGTGATGGTCTTCTTGGTGTCGTTGGAGAAGTCCACCGCGCCCGCATCGCCGGCCTCGCTCTCGCCGCCCTCGCTGGGCTGCTCCTCGGTGGTCCCGGTGTCGCCGGTCTCGCTCTCGCTGGGCTGCTCCTCGGCGGAGCCGGTATCGCTCGGCTGCTCGCTGGGCTGCTCCTCGCTGGTGCCCGGCGTGGACTGCTCGGCGCCGTTGTCGCCCGCGGTGCTATCGCTGCCGCACGCGGCGACCAATGACGCGGCGAGTGCCACGGCGGCGCCGGCTGCGACGGCCCGGATTCTCATTCTCTTCATCAGTGTCAAAACCTCTTCACGTTTCGTATGTCGTTCGTCGTCACCTCGAGTTGTGTGCTGACATCACCCCTTCTTCGCAGTCGCCTTCGCCGCGCGGGCGACGGCAGATCGATCGCCCAGGCCGGCCGTGACGCGATCCAGGAAGATCGCCAGGATCACGGCCGCGAGGCCTCCCTCGAAGCCCGGGGCAAGTTGCAGGTTCGCGACGCCGGCGTAGATGATCGCGCCGAGGCCACCGGCACCGGCCATACCCGCGATGACCACCATGGACAGCGCCAGCATGATCACCTGGTTGACGCCCGCCATGATCGTCGGCATCGCCAGCGGGATCTGGATCCGCGTCAGGATGCTCATCGGTTTGGTGCCGAACGCGTGACCGGCCTCGACCATCTCGCTGTCGACCTGGCGGATGCCGAGCTCGGTGAGCCGCACCCCGGGCGGCATCGCGAAGATGATCGTGGCCACCATGCCGGGCACGGTGCCGACGGAGAAGAAGAACAGCGCCGGGATCAGGTAGACGAACGCCGGCAGCGTCTGCATGAAGTCCATGAACGGCTTGATGATCTGCGACGCCAGCTTGCTACGGGACGCCAGGATGCCCAGCGGCACCGCGATCAGCATGGCGATGATCCCGGAGACCACCACCAGCGACAGTGTGTCCATGGACTCCTTCCATATCCGCATGCCCTGGATGACGAGCATCCCGATCAGGGTGAACAGCGCCAACTGCCACCCGCGCGCCGCCCAGGCGATGACCGCCAGGATCACCGCGAGGATGATGGCGGGAACGGAGCTCAGCGCGGTGGCCAACCAGTCGTTCAGGCTGAACAGGATCACGTGGAAGAAGTCCAGGATGAACTGCAGGTTGTCGGTGATCCACGAGACGATGTCGTTGAACCAGCTGCCGATATGGATGCGCGGGATGAGGTCCTGGTCCAGGACGCTCAGGTGCGGGGTGCCGAGGAATGTCATGCCGACACCTCCGATCCTTGCGGCGCGGCACCCTGCTGGGCGGCATCACCGCCGTTCGACAGCATGCCGGACATCGCGTCGTTGCTTGCCCCGCCGCTGTCCTCGATCGGCGGATTGCCGAGCGCGTTGAGCAGGGTCACTGTCGGGATGACGCCCAGCAGCCGGCCGTTGTCGCCGACCACCGGCAGCGGGATGT
>CAZIIX010000274.1:0-3537 GCA_964539345.1 uncultured Actinomycetes bacterium
CCTACTTGGGGCGGCGGGCGAAGACCGTGACCACGATCGCCAGTCCGAGCAGGCCGAACATCAGCAGCCAGCTCAGCCCGGGCAGGAAGTAGCTGGTGTTGGTCGCCGACAGCGCACCGGTGTCGTTCTCCCGCGCCTGGAAATCGCCGAATTCGGCGATCACGCCCAGCGCCGCCAGCCAGCCGGTGATGATGGCCAGCCAGGGTGCGCGACCGCGCGCCAACAGCGCCGCCGCGCCGAGCATCAGCACGGCACCGGCGATGTCGAGCACCACCTGATAGGTGTGCAGGTTGCCGGCTCCGAGGATGCCGACCAGGGCCAGCGCGACCGCGATCACCACGACCACACCGGCCGCGGCCTGCTGCCGACCGGTGGCCGCGGCCGCCGCGGCGTCGTCCGTGGGTGCGGCCGTGCCGGTGCCGTCGGCTACGGGATCATCGACCGAGGTGTGAGGCATGTCGACGAGTCTGCCACGCCGGGCGACGATTCGCTGCAGCACGCTGCGGGAGAACCGGCCCGGAGGCATCTGCGCGGGCGGCTCAGCCGAAGTGGGCGGGCAGTGTCCCGTGCCAGGCGGCGCGCAGCTCGTCCAGGGCCAGGTCGGCGACGCCGCTGATCTCCAGCCGGTCCCGCCGAGCGGTGACGGTGCCCAGCCCGCTGGCGGGCACGCCGTGCTGCTCGGCGAGGTCGGTGAGCGCGGAGAGCTGCGGGATCGGCACCGCGACGACGATCCGGCCGGCGGATTCGGAGAACAGCGCGGTGAACGGGTCCGGCGGCGGCAGCGTGACGGCGGCGCCGCAGCCGGACAGCACGCACATCTCCACCAGCGCCTGGGACAGCCCGCCCTCGGACAGGTCGTGTGCCGCCGTCACCAGCCCGGATGCCGCCGCGTCGGCCATTAGCGCGGCCAGCCGGCGCTCCGCGGCCAGGTCCACCCGCGGCGGCGTGCCGCCCAGATGGCCGTGCACGACTCGGGCCCACTCGGATCCGTCAAGCTCGTCGCGGGTCTCGCCCAGCAGGAACAGCATCTCCGGTAGCGGTCCGGCGCCGAACGTCGGGCCGATGCGCCTGGCCACGTCATCAATGACGCCGAGCACCCCGACGACCGGGGTGGGCAGGATCGCGTCGGTCCCGGTCTGGTTGTAGAAGCTGACGTTGCCGCCGGTGACCGGGATCCCCAGCTCGGCGCACCCGTCGGCCAGCCCGCGGACGGCCTCGCGGAACTGCCACATCACCGCCGGGTCCTCCGGGGAGCCGAAGTTCAGGCAGTTCGTCACGGCCAGCGGCCTCGCCCCGGAGGTGGCCACGTTGCGGTGGGCCTCGGCGAGCGCGAGCTGCGCCCCGGCGTACGGGTCGAGCGCCGTGTATCGAGCATTGCAGTCGCTGGCCATGGCCAGCCCCAAGGTGCTGTCGTCGGCCACCCGCACCATGCCGGCATCGGCCGGCTGGGCCAGCACCGTGTTGCCGCGCACATAGCGGTCGTACTGGTCGGTGATCAGCGCGCGGGAGCACAGGTTCTCGCTGGCGGCCAGGCGCAGCATCAGCTGCCCGAGCTCGTCGACTGCGGGCCGGGCCAGCGATGACGAGGTCGCCGCCTGCAGCGCGTCCTGGCTCGCCGGGCGGGCGACCGGCCGGTGGTAGACGGGCCCCTCGTGGGCGACGGTGCGCGGCGGCACGTCCACGACGACCTCGCCGTGGTGCGAGATCACCAGCCGTCCCGTGTCGGTCACCTCGCCGATGACGACGGCCGGCACGTCCCACTTGGCGCACACGGCCAGGAACGCGTCGACCTTGTCCGGTTCGACCACCGCGCACATGCGTTCCTGCGATTCGCTGGAGAGGATCTCCGCCGCCGTCATGCCGTCGGCGCGCAGCGGGACCACATCCAGGTCGACCGACATGCCACCGTCCCCTGCCGAGGCGAGTTCGGACG
Organism: uncultured Actinomycetes bacterium; assembly: GCA_964539345.1. GTDB lineage: Bacteria > Actinomycetota > Actinomycetes > Mycobacteriales > Nakamurellaceae > Nakamurella. Next base: position 1,934 of record CAZIIX010000274.1, read on the forward strand.
TGGCGCAGGACAATCCGGCGCCGCCGAGGTCCTGGATGCCGACGACGAGCCCCGCTTGGAACACCTCGAGGGTGCACTCGATGAGCACCTTCTCGGCGAACGGATCGCCGACCTGCACGCTGGGCAGCTTGCGCCGGGTGCCGGAGGCGGCGTCCTCGTCGGCGAACGTCGCCGAGGCGAGCACCGACACGCCGCCGATCCCGTCCAGCCCGGTGCGCGAGCCGTACAGCACGATCTTGTTGCCGGTGCCGGACGCGTGCGCCGTGTACATGTCCTCGGAGCGCAGCACGCCGATGCAGCCCGCGTTGACCAACGGATTGCCCTCGTAGCTGTCGTCGAAGACGGTCTCCCCGCCGATGTTGGCCAGCCCCAGGCAGTTTCCGTACCCGGAGATGCCGCCGACGATGCCCGGCAGCAGGCGCGCGGTGTCGGGCGCATCGACCGGCCCGAAGCGCAGCTGGTCGGTGACGGCGACCGGCCGCGCGCCCATCGCGAGGATGTCCCGCACGATGCCGCCGACGCCGGTCGCGGCGCCCTGGTACGGCTCGACGTAGGACGGGTGGTTGTGCGATTCGATCTTGAACGTGGCGGCCCAGCCGTCGCCGATCTCGACGACTCCGGCGTTCTCGCCGATGCCGGCCAGCATCCTCTCCCGCATCGCCTCGGTCGTGGTCTCGCCGAAGTACGCCAGATGCACCTTCGAGGACTTGTAGGAGCAGTGCTCGGACCACATCACCGAGTACATCGCCAGTTCGGCCTCGGTGGGGCGGCGGCCGAGAATGTCTCGGATGCGGGCGTATTCGTCCGCCTTGAGGCCGAGCTCGGCGTACGGCTGCGGCTCGTCCGGCGTCTGGACGGCGCGGGCGACGGTGTCCTGGCCGGTGGTCGCGCGGCTCATCGCGCACCCGCCGTCGTCAGGGACTCGACCAGCGAGGTGAACATGCCCAGGCCGTCCGTTCCCGGCCCGGTCAGCGCGTCGATGGCGTGTTCCGGGTGCGGCATCAGCCCGGCGATGCGCCCGTCGGCGGAGCACACCCCGGCGATGTCGCGCAGCGACCCGTTGGGGTTGGATCCGCTGTAGCGGAACAGGATTCGGCCCGTGGCCTCCAGCTCGTCGAGGTCGTGCTCGTCGGCGACGTACCGACCTTCCGCATGTTTGAGCGGGATGAGGATGACCTGGCCCTCGTCATACCCGGACGTCCACACCGTGGAGGTGCGTTCGACGCGCAGCGCCTGATCGGTGCAGTGGAACGCCAGGCCGATGTTGCGCATCAAGGCGCCGGGGAGCAGTCCCGCCTCGCACAGCACCTGAAAACCGTTGCAGATCCCCAACACCGGCATGCCGGAGCGGGCGGCATCGATCACCGATCGCATGACCGGCGCCTGTGCGGCGATGGCGCCGGCGCGCAGGTAGTCACCGTAGGAGAAGCCGCCGGGGACGATGACGGCGTCCACACCGCGCAGGTCGGAGTCGGCGTGCCACAGCGAGACCGCTGCTGCGCCGACCGCGCGCACCGCTCGGGATGCGTCGACGTCGTCCAGGCTGCCGGGGAACGTGATCACCCCGATCGTCGCGGTCACTGCGCCTCCGCCTGGCCGTGCTG
>CAZIIX010000275.1:0-3520 GCA_964539345.1 uncultured Actinomycetes bacterium
GTTCCGGAGTAGTCGAACTCGCAGGCCTGTCCGATGACGATCGGCCCCGAGCCGATCACCAACACATGGGTCAGATCGGTGCGGCGCGGCATCAGGCGGGGGTCCTTTCGGTAGCGGCGTCGCCGACCGGCCCGGCGGCGGCCATCATCTCGATGAACCGGTCGAAGAGGTAGCCGGCGTCGTGCGGACCGGCCGCGGCCTCGGGATGGAACTGCACGGAGAAGGCCGGAGCGTCCAGCAGGTCCAGCCCCTCGACGACCCCGTCGTTGAGGCAGACGAAGCTCACCCTGCCCGGACCGAACGGGGTCTCGAACGTCTCGCCGACGGGCGCGTCCACGGCGAAGCCGTGATTGTGCGCGGTGACCAGCACCCGGCCGGTCGCCACGTCGCGCACCGGCTGGTTGATGCCCCGATGGCCGAACGTGAGCTTGTAGGTGCCCAGACCCAGTGCGCGGCCGAGGATCTGGTTGCCGAAGCAGATGCCGAACAGCGGAATGCCTCGGCGCAGCACCTCTGCGGTCAGCGCCACGATCCCGTCCGCGGTGGCCGGGTCGCCGGGCCCGTTGGACAGGAACACCCCGTCCGGGGCGACGGCGAGCACGTCGTCGATGGTGGCGCCGGCGGGCAGCACGTGGCTGGTGACGCCGCGCTCGGCCAGCCGGTGCGGGGTCATTGCCTTCAGTCCGAGATCGACTGCCGCGACGGTGAATCGGTGCTCTCCGACGGCGGGCACCAGGTAGGCCACAGCGGTGCTCACCTCGCCGGCGAGGTCGGCGCCGGCCATCGGCGGCGCGGCGCGCACCTTCTCGAGCATGGCGGCCAGGTCGGGCAGGCCGTCCGGCTCGCGGACGGAGAAGATGCCGCACCGCATCACCCCGGCGCTGCGCAGGTGCCGGGTCAGCGCGCGGGTGTCGACGTCGGCGATCCCGACCACGGATTGCCGGGCCATCTCGATGGGCAGCGAGCCGGTGGCGCGGTGGCTGGACGGCCGCGGGGAGATGTCCCGCACCACGAAGCCGGCGACCTGGATGCGATCGGACTCGTCGTCGTTGTCGGCCCGGCCGTCGCCGGCCACCCAGCCGGTGTTGCCGATCTGCGGGGCGGTGGCGACGACGATCTGCCGGCGGTAGGACGGGTCGGTGAGCGTCTCCTGGTACCCCGTCATACCGGTGGTGAAGACCGCTTCGCCGACGGCGGTGCCGATGGCGCCGAACGGGCGTCCGGCGAACACGCGGCCGTCCTCGAGCACCAGTGCTGCCGCGCCGCTGCGAATGGAGTTCATGCCGTCGCCCCTACCGTCGCCGTCGTCTCCGCTGCCACCAGGTCCCCGTCGCGCACCGTTGCCCGGCCGCGCAGGAACGTCCCGACCACGCGCGCCGGCAGCTCCAGGCCCGCGTACGGGGTGTTGTTGGACAGGCTCGCCAGCCCGTCGGGGCGCACCGTCCAGCGTGCCGCCGGGTCGATGAGCGCGAGGTTGGCCGGTTCTCCGACCGCGATCGGGCGGCCGTGATCGGCCAGACCGCCGATGCGGGCCGGGTTCTCGCTCATCACCCGGGCGACGCCGCGCCAGTCGAGCAGTCCGGTCGAGACCACCGCCTCGACCACCACGGACAGCGCGGTCTGCAGGCCCAGCATGCCCGGCGATGCCGCGGCCCACTCGGTCTCCTTGTTCTGTCGGGCGTGCGGGGCGTGGTCGGTGGCGACGATGTCGATCACCCCGGAGGCCAGCGCGCGACGCAGCTCGTCGATGTCGTGCCGGGGGCGCAGCGGCGGGTTGACCTTGAACACCGGGTCGTAGCCGGCGGCGCGTTCGTCGCTGAGCAGCAGGTGGTGCGGGGTGACCTCGGCCGTCACGGCGGTGCCGCGCGCCTTGGCCGCGGCGAGCAGCTCGACCGATCCGGCCGTGGACACGTGGCACACGTGCAGCCGGGAGCCCACATGCGCGGCGAGCAGGCAGTCGCGCGCGATGATCGCCTCCTCGGCGACGGCCGGCCAGCCGCGCAGCCCGAGCTCGGCCGAGACGATGCCCTCGTGCATCTGCGCGCCCTCGGTCAGCCGCGGCTCCTGGGCGTGTTGGGCGATCACCCCGTCGAACGCCTTGACGTATTCCAGCGCGCGCCGCATCAGCAGCGGGTCGGCCACGCAGGCGCCGTCGTCGGAGAACACCCGCACGCGTGCGGCGGAGCCGGCCATCGCCGCCAGTTCGGCCAGGTGGGCGCCGCCGCGGCCCACGGTGACGGCGCCGATCGGCTGCACGTCGACCAGCCCGACCGCGCGGCCGAGCCGGAACACCTGCTCGACGACGCCGGCGGTGTCCGCGGCGGGTTCGGTGTTGGGCATGGCGAAGACGGCGGTGAATCCGCCGAGTGCGGCCGCGGCGGACCCCGTGGCGACGGTCTCGGCGTCCTCGTCGCCGGGCTCGCGCAGGTGGGCGTGCAGATCCACCAGGCCCGGCAGCAGGATCAGTCCGCGCCCGTCGACCTCCACCGCCCCCGGCCCATGACGATGGGTCGCGGCATCCGGCCCGATCGCCGCGATCCGCCCCTCGGCGAGGAGGACGTCCGCGGGTTCCTCACCGTACGGCGCGACGCCCCGCAGCAGCACGGGCGCCACATCCGGGAGATCGTGTGTTGCCGAATATTCCGTCATATCAAGATTTCTCGAGTTCGATTCGGAGCCGACACCGGCCGTCATGCGGTCACGCTCCCCGTGCCGGAGAGCAACAGGTACAGCACGGCCATGCGCACCGTGACGCCGTTGGCGACCTGCTCGGTGACCACCGATCCGGCACCGTCGGCGACGGCGGGCGCGATTTCCATGCCGCGGTTCATCGGCCCTGGGTGCATGACGATGCCGTGCGGGCTGATCAACGAGCGTCGGCGCAGGTCGAGCCCGTAGCCGCGGGTGTACTCGCGGGCGGTGGGGAAGAACGCGCCGGACATCCGCTCCCGCTGGACCCGCAGCATCATGACGGCGTCGACCCCGGCGAGCGCCTCGTCGAGGTCGTAGGAGATCGATCCCGGCCAGTGCTCGACGCCGACCGGCAACAGCGTGGGCGGGGCGACGAGCGTGACGTCGGCCCCCAGCCGGGTCAGCAACGTGACATCGGAGCGGGCGACCCGGGAGTGCAGGATGTCGCCGACGATCGCGATGCGCCGCCCGTCCAGGCCGCGCCCGGTCGTTCCGTCACCGAGGTGGCGCCGCAGGGTGAAGGCATCGAGCAGCGCCTGGGTGGGGTGCTCGTGCGTGCCGTCGCCGGCATTGACGACACAGCCGTCCACCCAGTCCGCGAGCCGGTGCGGGGCGCCGGAGGCGGAATGGCGGCACACCACCGCGTCCGCACCCATCGCCTGCAGCGTCAACGCGGTGTCCTTGAGAGATTCGCCCTTGGAGACGCTGGACCCCTTCGCGGAGAAGTTGATCACGTCGGCGCTGAGCCGTTTGGCGGCCAGCTCGAACGAGATCCGCGTGCGGGTGGAGTCCTCGAAGAAGAGGTTGACGACGGTGCGGCCGCGCAGCG
>CAZIIX010000276.1:0-3509 GCA_964539345.1 uncultured Actinomycetes bacterium
GATGCCGGAACTCCTCGCGGGCGTGCACGTTCGAGAGGTGCACCTCGACCAGGTCGGCGGTCCGCTGCGCCACCGCGTCGCGCAGCGCGATCGAGTAGTGCGTCCAGGCGCCGGGGTTCAGCACCACCGGGATCGAGGCGTCGGCGGCCTCGTGCAGCCAGCCGATCATCGTGGCCTCGTCATCGGTCTGCCGGACCTCGACCCGCACGTCCAGCTCCTCGCCGAGTCGCTGCAGCCGGTCGGTGAGCATGGACAGCGTGGTGGCGCCGTAGACCTCCGGTTCGCGGGAGCCGAGGCGGCCGAGGTTGACGCCGTTGAGCACCCACACCCGCTGCGGCGCCGGACGGTCGCCGTGCTCGGTGCGCACCGGCGAGGCGGGGGTCCGATGGGGCTCGATCGTCATGGTCTCTCCGTTGGTCGTCGGCGGCCGCGCCGCCGTGCTGCGCCGGTGTGCCGCGGCGGGCGCTAGTGGTGGGTCATCGCTCGGTAGGCCGCTGCCAGCAGATCGACACCCGGATCCTCCAGTCTGCCGGGCCGCGCCAGCGAATCCAACACCACGAAGCGCAGGAGCCCGTGCCGGACCTTCTTGTCCGAGTGCATCAGCGTGACCAGGTCGTTGAACGCGTCGGCCCGGTAGCCGGTGGGCAGCCCCAGTGACGTGAGGATGGCGGCGTGCCGGTCGGCGGTGGCATCGTCCAGCCGGCCGGCGGCACGCGCCAGTTCCGCGGCGAACACCAGACCGACGGCGACGGCGTGCCCGTGCCGCCACCGGTAGTGCTCGCGCTTTTCCACCGCGTGCGCGAGAGTGTGCCCGTAGTTGAGGATCTCGCGCAGCGAGGACTCCTTCAGGTCCTGGCTGACCACCCGCGCCTTCACGGCGATGCTGCGCTCGATGAGGGCGGCCAGGCTGCCGGACCGGGGATCGGCCGCCGTGGCCGGGTCGGCCTCCACGATGCGCAGGATCTCCGGGTCGGCGATGAACCCGGCCTTGACGACCTCCGCCAGTCCGGCGGTGATCTCGTCGGCCGGTAGCGTGTCCAGCGCCGCCAGATCGGCGATGACGGCGACCGGCTCGTGGAACGCCCCGACCATGTTCTTGCCGGCGGCGGTGTTGATCCCGGTCTTCCCGCCGACCGCGGCATCGACCATGCCCAGCACCGTGGTGGGCACCTGCACCAGGCGTACCCCGCGCATCCAGGTGGCGGCGGCGAATCCGGCGAGGTCGGTCACGGTGCCGCCGCCGAGCCCGACGACGACGCTGCCCCGGTCGAGACCGGCCTCGGCGAACCGGGTCCAGCAGCGGTCCAGGACGGTCAGGGACTTGGCGTCCTCCGCATCGGGTACCTCGATGCGGCACACCCGCGCGCCATGGTCGCGCAGCGCCCGGTCGGTGGCCTCGGCGCGGCGGCGCAGCGCGGCGGGATGGATCAGCGCCGCATGGTCCGCGTCGCCGACCGCGCCAAGCAGTGTGTCGGTCAGGTCGCGGCCGATGGTCACGTCGTAGGGCGCGGATGCGGCGACGCGCACGGTGGCGGTGACGTCCCCCACCGGCTACAGTCCCAGCTCGCTGACGATGATCTGCGCGACCTCGTCGGCATGCAGATCGTCGGTGTCGATCTCCAGCGAGGCCACCTCGCGGTAGAGCGGCACGCGCGCATCCAGCAGCCCCTTGAACGTGGCGCGGGGGCTCTCCAGTCCGGCCAGCAGCGGGCGGGCGACGGACAGCCCGGTCCGTTTGACGCCGACCGGCATGGACAGCGAGAGGTAGACGACGCGATGGCCGGCCAGCGCCCGGCGCGTCGCCGGATCCAGCACGGCGCCGCCGCCCAGCGCGAGGATCCCGCGGTGCTGGCGCAGCGCGAGCGCGACCGCCTCCCGCTCCAGGCGGCGGAACTCGGCTTCGCCGAACTCGGTGAAGATGTCGCTGACGCTGTGCCCCGAACGGCGTTCGATGTCGCTGTCGGTGTCCCGCACGTCCAGGCCGGTCTTGGTGCCGAGCAGGGCCGCCACGGTGGACTTCCCGGCGCCCGGCGGGCCGACGAGCACGACGGCGGGGCCGGGCGGCGCCGTGGCGGGGTCCGGCTCAGCCATGCGAATCACCCGGCGATACGGCCAGCGCCGCCAGGCGGTCGAGGTAGGCGCGGGCGTTGCGGGCGGTCTCGGCCACCGCGTCGCCGCCGAACTTCTCCAGCACCGCGTCGGCGACGACGAGGGCGACCATCGCCTCCGCGACGACACCGGCCGCCGGGACCGCGCACACGTCGCTGCGCTGGTTGATGGCCACGGCCGGCTCCCCGGTGGCGACGTCCACGGTCGCCAGCGCGCGCGGCACCGTCGAGATGGGTTTCATCGCGGCACGGACGCGCAGCACCTCACCGTTCGTCATACCCCCCTCGGTGCCGCCGGCGCGGTTCGAGCGGCGGGTGACGTGTCCGTCCGGGGCGTCGATCTCGTCGTGCGCGGCCGATCCGCGGCGGCGGGCCGTGAGGAAGCCGTCGCCGACCTCGACGCCCTTGATGGCCTGGATGCCCATCAGCGCACCGGCCAGCCGCGCGTCCAATCGGCGATCGCCATGCACGTAGGAGCCCAGCCCCGGCGGCAGGCTGTAGACCAACACCTCCACGACGCCGCCGAGCGTGTCGCCGTCGGCCTTGGCCGCATCGACCTCGGCGACCATGGCCGCGGTGGACGCGTCGTCGAGGGCGCGCACCGGCGAGGCGTCGATGGCGGCCGCGTCGGCCGGGGTCGGCAGCGGGCCGTCCACCACCTCCGCGGAGCCGAGCGCCACCACGTGCGAGAGCACCTCGGCGCCGAGCACCGCGCGCAGGAAGCCGCGCGCCACCGTGCCGAGGGCCACCCGGGCGGCCGTCTCCCGGGCCGAGGCGCGCTCGAGCACCGGCCGGGCGTCGTCGAAACCGTACTTCCACATGCCGGTGAGATCGGCGTGTCCGGGGCGGGGGCGGGTCAGTGGCGCGTTCCGCGCCAGGTTCGCGATCTCGGCGGGATCGACCGGGTCGGCCGCCATGATCCGCTCCCACTTGGGCCACTCGGTGTTGCCGATCTGGATCGCGATCGGGCCGCCCATGGTGATGCCGTGCCGCACGCCGCCGAGCAGCGACACCCGGTCCTGCTCGAACTTCATCCGGGCACCGCGGCCGTAGCCGAGCCGGCGCCGGGTCAGCTGCGCGGCGATGTCATCGGTGGTGACCGGCACCCCGGCGGGCATCCCCTCCAGGACGGCGACCAGCGCAGGGCCGTGTGACTCGCCTGCTGTTATCCATCGCAACACGTCGCCCATCCTCCCACGGCGCGCTCGGGGCCCGGGCGGGAGTCCGTCAGTGGGTGTCGGTCCAGGCCCGGTAGGAGTCGTTGACCACGTCGACCATCTCGTCGATCGAATCGGTCACGTACAGCAGGTCCAGGTCGCGAGGCGAGATGTTCCCGTGCGCCAGCACGGAGCTGCGGATCCAGTCCACCAGCCCGCTCCAGTACTCCGAGCCGAACAGCAC
>CAZIIX010000277.1:0-1385 GCA_964539345.1 uncultured Actinomycetes bacterium
CGCACGACCATCGGGTTGCGGTACTGGCCGCGGGAGAAGAACTGCAGCGTGGCCGCTTCGCCGCGCAGCTGGTCCTCGGCGTTGTGCAGGTAGGCGAGGTACTGGATCTCCGGGACCGGCAGCAGCCCGGTGACGCCGGCGCCCAGGGCCAGCCCGAGGATCGTCTGCTCGTCCAGTGGCGTGTCGAAGACCCGTCCGGCGCCGAACCGGGCCTGCAGGCCGCGGGTGACCCCGTAGACACCGCCCTTGCGCGCGACGTCCTCGCCGAAGACGAGCATCTCGGGACGGCGGGCCAGCTCGTCGCGCAGCGTCCGGTTGATCGCCTGCGCGAGCGTCAGTTCCGCGGGAGTGTCGGTGGGGTCCGGAGTCTCGGGCACGGCGTCCGCCGTCTCGGGAACCGGGTTTGCCCGCACGGCCACGGTGTCCGCCCGCACGGCCACGGCGTCCGCCCGCACGGGCACGGCGACGATCGACGCCATCACCTCGGCCCGGGTGCGCAGTGGGGGAGCCGACATCGCGCGGTCGGCCTGCCGCGCGACCTCCTCGCCGATCGCGCGGAACTCCTCGGCCAGACCCGTCGGCGTCGCCAGGCCGGTGCCGACCAGCGCGCGGGCCGTGCCGAGGAGAGGATCGCGGGCGGCGTCCGCGGCGATCTCCGCGGGGCCGCGGTAACCGGACTCGACGTCCGAGCCTGCGTGCCCATACAGCCGGACGGTGGACAGGTGCAGGAACGCGGGGGAGCGCCGGTCGCGGACATGCCGGGCGGCGGCGGTCGCCGCGGCCAGCGTGGCGTGCGGGTCGGCGCCGTCGGCGGAGAAGTACGCCAGCCCCGGCCGGGTGCCGTAGGCAGCCTCGATCCAGCCGGACGGTGTGCGCACGCTGATGCCCAGTCCGTTGTCCTCGCAGACGATCAGCAGCGGCATCGGCAACCCCGCGTAGCGGCACCACAGCGCCGCGTTGATCGCGCCGACGGCGGTGGAATGGTTCAGCGAGGCGTCGCCGACGCTGGCGACCGCGATCGCGTCCGACGGCCACGCGGACGGGACGCCGAGCTTGCGGGCGCGTTCGATGGCGAACGCCACGCCGACGGCGCGCGGCAGGTGCGAGGCGATGGTGGAAGTCTGTGGGATGACGGAGATCTCGTGCCGGCCGAAGACCTTGTGCCGGCCGCCGGCAATGGGCTCGTCCGCGGACGCGGCGATCCCGCCGAGCACGTCCGCGATCGGGTCGATGCCCTCCCGCTGCCACGCGCGGCGCACGTAGAACCCGCCGGACCGGTAGTGCAGCAGCGCCGGATCGGTCGGGCGCAGCGCCGCGGCTACGGCGGCATTCGACTCGTGCCCGGCAGATCCGATCGTGTAGTAGCCGCGCCCGGCCGCCTGCAT
>CAZIIX010000277.1:1485-3502 GCA_964539345.1 uncultured Actinomycetes bacterium
TTACTCTACAACCGGAAGTCGGTCTCCGGGGTGAGCTCGACGACGTCCATCTGGGCCTTCTGCAGCTTGCCGGAGTAGTCCCAGTTCATCGACTGCCAGCGCGTCATCTGATCCAGCACCCACATCCCCGATTGGCGGGATCCGTTGCCGGACTTTCCGTTCCCACCGAACGGCAGGTGCGCCTCGGCGCCGGAGGTGGAGTTGTTCACCGACACCATGCCGGCCGAGATCCCGCGCCGGAACCGGAACACCGACTTTGGGTCGTTGGTATAGATCGCGCAGGACAGGCCGTAACCCGGCTTGTTGCCGAGCTCGATGGCCTCGTCCAGCTCCCGGTAGGTCGTCACCCCGACGAGCGGCCCGAACGTCTCGTTCATGAAGATCTCGTCGTCGGCGCGCAGCCCGTCCACGATGACCGGATGGTAGAACAGGCCGGCCTCCGGGTCGCCGACGAATCCGGCACGCGGATTCGACGCGGTGATCCGGCCGGTGCCGCTGGAGCCGTACAGCGTGTGATGCGGAGCGATCCAACCCAGATACTTCTCGTACGAGTCGGCGAACTTCGGCGCCAGCATCGGCCCGTAGAGCACCTCCTTGGTCGGGTCGCCGACCGCGGCCGCGCGGGTGGCGGCGTCGAAGCGGCGCAGGAACTCATCGTGCACGGACTCGTGCACGATCACCGTCCCGAGCGAGGTGCACCGCTGCCCGCCGGTGCCGAATCCGGCGAACAGCGCGCCCTCGACGGCGAGGTCCAGGTCGGCGTCCGGGCAGACGATCATCGGGTTCTTGCCGCCGAGTTCCAGACAGGCCGACTGGACGTAGCGGCCGGCCAGCTCGCCTACCTGCGAGCCGACCGCGGACGACCCGGTGAAGCCGATCTTGTCGACAGTGCCCTGCTGCAGGGCGGTCTCGAGGCCACCGAACGTCGCCGGCCCGTCGGCGAACACGAGGTTGAGTACGCCGTCGGGCAGCCCGCCGCCGCGCACGATCAGCTCGTAGAACGCCTTGGCGGTCGCGGCCGCGTATTCGGCCGGTTTCCACACCACGGTATTGCCCGTCAGCAGCGCCGGGATGATGTACCAGCTCGGGACGGCGACGGGGAAGTTGCCCGCCGTGACGATCGCGACCGTGCCGACCGGGTTGCGGAACGTGAACAGGTTCTTGTCCGGCATCTCCGACGGGACCGTCTGCCCGTAGAGGCGGCGCCCCTCGCCGAGGAAGAAGTCGCAGGTGTCGACGATCTCCCGCACCTCGCCGAGCGCCTCGGGATAGGGCTTGCCGATCTCTTCGGTCGCGATGGCCGCGAGCCGCTCCGCGTTGGCCTCCACCAGCCGGCCGATCGTGGCGATCGCGCGACCGCGGATCGGGGCCGGGATGTCCGCCCAGGCCTGCTGCGCGTCGGTGGCGACCTTGCAGGCGCGGGCGAACTCGTCCGCGTCGGCAAGCGCGACGTCGGCGACGACGCGGTCAAGCTGCGCGGGGTTCACCGAATGGTGGATGCGGTCGTCCGAGCCCCGTTCCGACTCGACGCCGCCGATCACCGAGGCGAGGGCGGCGGGGGCGGATGTGCGCGCTGCCATGGTCAGGCTCCCTTCGATTCGACCGCCGTTAGGACGCGGTCGAGCGAACTCACGGCGTGTTCGAGCTCCTCGGGCGTGACCGCCAGCGATGGCCGGAACCGGATCGAGCGCTCGCCGCAGCCGAGGGCAATCACCCGTTCATCGTCATACATTCGCTTCAGCACGGCACCCCGGAGCGATCCGGAGGTGACGTCGAGCGCGCACATCAGCCCACGACCACGCACGTTGGAGACGGTCTCGGGGTGTGCCTCGCCGACGCGCCGGAGGTCCTTGAGCAACGATTCGCCCAGGTCGGCCACGGACGCGACGATGCGATCCCGCTCGATGATCTCCATCAGGCGCCGCGCACGCACCATGTCGACCAGGCCGCCGCCCCAGGTGGAGTTGATGCGGCTGCCCACGCGGAACACGTTGTCCGGCACCTCGTCGACGCGCCG
>CAZIIX010000278.1:0-1734 GCA_964539345.1 uncultured Actinomycetes bacterium
GGCACAATGGGACGGTGCGTCGTTTCCTCGTTGCCCTGATCGTCGTGGCCGCCCTCGTGGTGGCCGCGGACTTCGCCGGCCGCTTCTATGCGCAGCATCGCACGGCAGGCACGGTCTCCGATCACCTGCCGCAGCACGCCGACACCGAGGTGCGCATCCACGGCTGGTCCTTCCTCGTGCAGGCCGCCCGGGGCACGTATTCGCACGTGACGATCGACAACTCCGATCTCGACATCGGCCCGCTGAGCGAGGTGGACACCACGGTCGACCTGCACGACGCGGAGCTGTCGCTGTCCGACGCGATGGCCGGCGACCTGACCGACTTCACCGCCGGCGACGCGACGCTCACCGCGCGGATCCCGGCGGAGGCGATGGTGGCCGCGCTGGACCGCCCCGGCCTGACGTTCTCCCACCAGTCCGGCAACACCGCGCAGGTCCGCACCACGGTGGCGGTGCACGGACGGACCTACCCGGTGACGCTGGCGGTGCACCTGAGCATCGCGGACGACGCCCTGCAGCTGTCCGCGACGCCGGTGGCCACGGCCGGCATCGACCTGCCGCAGCAGGTGCTCGACCAGGTCGCCGGGCAGGTGAGCACCAGCATCTCGCTGAAGGCGGTGCCGTTCCCGCTGGAGTCGGCGACCGTGGCGATGTCCGGTGACGAGGTCGTGGTGACCGCGTCCGCGACCGATATCTCCGGCGCGCAGTTGCACTTGACGAAGAGCTGACCGGCGGACCGCTAGGGTGGGACTGTGGAAGCCCTGGTGACGTTGGCGCTGATCGCCGTGCTGGTGATCGTCGCGGTCTTCGCCGTGTACGGGGCGTATCGGTTCCTGCGGGACGATCTATGACGGAGGATCGGCCGCCGCAGCCCGATCGGGACCGGCCGCTCCGCTCCGGCGACGAGGCCGTCGCCGAGGCCGCGGACCGCGCGAGCCGGACCCGCGAGGTCAACCTCGACTCGCTGCCGCCACTGCCGGTCGCCGCCGACACCGCGAACCTGCGCGAGGGGCCGGAGATCAACGACGCCTGCCTCGCCATCCTGCCGCTGGTCGGGGTCTGGCGGGGCACCGGCATGTTCGGCAACGACCCCGCCCAGCAGACGCCGCAGTTCGGGCAGCAGATCGCGATCAGCCATGACGGGCGGGCCTTCCTGCGCTACGAGTCGCAGTGCTGGCTGCTCGACCCGTCCGGCGCCGTCACCGGCCCCGGCGAGCGCGAGTCGGGCTGGCTGCGCCCGCAACCGGACGGCGGACTGGAGTTCCTGCTCACGCACGCGGAGGGGCGGATCGAGGTCTTCTACGGCCGCGCCGAGACGCTCACCTCCTGGTCGCTGTCCACCGACGGCGTCTGGCGCACCCCGTCGGGCCCGGCCGTGATCGGCGCGACGCGGCTGTACGGCATCACGCCGGACGGCCGGCTCGCCTACGTGGAGGAACGGGCCCACGCCGACAGCGATCTGGCCCCGTACGCGTCGGCGGCGCTGGAGCGCATCGCCGGCTGACCCCCGGCGCATCGCGGCACGCAGCACCGTGCGCGGCGGGCTGGACGCCGGCGCGACATGCCCCGGCCCGGTCAGCGCCGCGTCGGGGCCTGGCCGCCGCGCTCCTTCTCCGCCCGGCGCATCTGCAGTTGGATCGCAAAGACGTGGCGGCGCAACGCATCCGCCTCCGCGGTGTTCTGCTCGAACGTGACGACGACGTTGCACTGGTTGTCCTTCGCGCCGGGCGGGCC
>CAZIIX010000278.1:1834-3492 GCA_964539345.1 uncultured Actinomycetes bacterium
GCGACGTCCCACAGCGGGACCGCGCCCTCGCGGCGGGACTCGACGAGCTCGACCGGAACCACGTTGATGCCGGCGCCGCCGACCCAGGACAGGTCGAACTGCGCACCGGGTTCGTAGGGGCTGGCCGCGGGCAGTCCGATGGGGCGCGCCACGGTCAGCATGCCGGGGTCGGTGCCCTCGATCCGGCTGGCGTAGCTGAAGCGGCCCACGTCGACCAGCGTGACGCCGTCGCCGATCTGCGGCAGCTCGTTCACCCCGTGCTCCCCCTTCCGCGACGCCGCTCAGGCACCGAGCGCGCTCGCGACGACCTCGCGGGCCTCGGCCTGCACCTGGCCGAGATGCTCCTGCCCGCGGAACGACTCGGCGTAGATCTTGTACACGTCCTCGGTCCCGGAGGGGCGGGCCGCGAACCATGCGCTGTCGGTGACGACCTTCAACCCGCCGATGGGGGCGCCGTTACCCGGCGCGGTCACCATCCGCGCGGTGATGCGCTCGCCGGCCAACGTGTCGGCCGTGACGTCGTCCGGGGAGAGCGCCTTGAGTCGGGCCTTCTGCTCGCGGGTGGCCGGCGCGTCGACGCGCGCGTACGCGGATTCGCCGTAGCGGGCGGCCAGCTCGCGGTAGCGCTCGGACGGCGATTGCCCCGTCACGGCGCGGATCTCGCTGGCCAGCAGGTCGCAGATGATGCCGTCCTTGTCCGTCGACCAGACCCGGCCACGGCGGCGCAGGAACGACCCGCCGGCCGATTCCTCGCCGCCGAACCCGATCGACCCGTCCAGCAGGCCGGGGACGAACCATTTGAATCCCACCGGGACCTCCACCAGGCGGCGGCCCAGCCCGGCGACCACCCGGTCGATGATCGACGAGGAGACGAGGGTCTTGCCGACCGCCACGTCGGGCCCCCAGCCGGGCCGGTGCGTGAACAGGTAGTCGATGACCACGGCCAGGTAGTGGTTCGGGTTCATCAGACCCGCGTCCGGAGTGACGATGCCGTGCCGGTCCGCGTCGGCGTCGTTGCCGGTGGCGATGTCGTACTCGGACCGGCGTGCCACCAGGGACGCCATCGCGTACGGGGAGGAGCAGTCCATCCGGATCCTGCCGTCCCAGTCCAGCGTCATGAACCCCCACTGTGGATCGACGCGGTCGTTGACCACGGTCAGGTCGAGTCCGAGCCGCTCGGCGATCTCGCCCCAGTACCCCACCGAGGCGCCTCCGAGCGGATCGGCGCCGATGCGGACGCCGGCGTCCCGGATCACATCGAGGTCGACGACGGTCTCCAGATCGCCCACGTAGGAACCGAGGAAGTCGTAGTAGCCGGTGGTATCGGCACGCAGCGCCGCGTCATGGGAGACCCGTTGCACGCCAGCGAGTCTCGCCTCGAGCAGGGCGTTGGCCCGGTCGGCGATCCAGCTCGTCGCGTCGGTGTCGGCGGGGCCGCCGTGCGGCGGGTTGTACTTGAAACCGCCGTCGCGGGGCGGGTTGTGGCTCGGGGTGACGACGATCCCGTCGGCCCTGCGGTCGGTGCGGCCGCGATTGGCCTTGAGGATCGCGTGCGAGACCGCCGGTGTGGGGGTGTATCCGTCCTCGGAATCGAGCAGTACGGTGACGCCGTTCGCGGCCAGCACCTCGAGCGCGGTGCGCGTCGCCGGTGCGGACAG
>CAZIIX010000279.1:0-3490 GCA_964539345.1 uncultured Actinomycetes bacterium
CGGTGGTGTCCGGGGTCGGTGCGGCGGACGGTGACGGGCTCCCCGTCGGTTGCGGTGCGCGCAGCGCGGGGTTGGCCCACTGGGTGAGCACCGGGCGGATGTTGAGCTTCGCGGTCCGGGTCAGGCCCTCGAGGTTGTCCTGGCCGGGGACGGTGACGACCAGCTGATTGGATCCGTCGATCTGGACCTGGGCGCCGACCACGCCGGAGCCATTCACCCGGCGCTCCATGATGTCTCGCGCGAGCTTCATCGACTGGTTCGACGGCGTGGAGCCGTCGGTCGTCTTGGCGGTCAGCGTGACGCGGGTGCCCCCCTGGAGATCGATCCCGAGCTTGGGGGCGTTCGACCCCGGCGTGAACAGCAGCAGGGCATAGAGCCCCGCCGTGATCACCACGAAGACGATGATCATTCGCCACGGGTGGAACTGACCGGCTGGACTTGCCACGTGCTGCCTATCCCCTCACGGATCCGGCCCATGATCTGAGCAGGACGGAATGTAGCCGCCCTCGGCGGGCGGCGGTCAATGACCGAACCGCGCAGCGGCTCGGTGCCGATCGGAAAGTTTATCCGATATCGGTCTGGCGGTTCTCACCCTCGTCGGATTCGACACTGACCTGGTCGCTGTCGAAGGACTCCGAGTAGTCCTCCTCGTCGACATCGTCGGCGGTGTCGGCGTCGGAGTCGACCGCTGGAACGACGACGTCACGCACGGCCGCGCGCACCCATGTCGTGCGCACCCCCGGGGCGATCTCGAGTTCGATGGTGTCGTCGGCGACGGCGGTGATGGTGCCGTGCAGGCCGGACGTGGTCATGATCCGTGCGCCCGGCACCACGGACTCCTGCAAGCGCTGTACCTCGGCGGCCTGGCGCTTCTGCTTGCGCATGCCGAAGTACATCATCAGGCCGATGGCGCCGAACATCAGAATCGGTAGTAAAAGCTGGTCCATTATTCTCCTCGGTAGCGCTGGCACGGTCTCGAACGACCGTCGACCGTCTCCATGGCCTCGATCGACCGCGTCAGCCACGCTGGCGGGCACGACTGGCCACAGCGCAGGGCAATCCTCGGTCACCCTACCCGAAAAACGTCATGATCACCGCTCCGCCGCGCAACTCGGCGCGCTGGTTCACCCATCGTGCGCAGCGGGCGCGGGCGGTCGGCCGCGTCGTGCGGCTCACTGCTCGTCGAACAGCGTGCCCATGGCGGGCGCGGTGGAGGTCGGCGTCAGGCCCAGGTGTTCCCAGGCCGCGGCCGTGGCGATGCGTCCGCGGGGGGTGCGGGCGAGCATCCCGGCGCGCACCAGGAACGGCTCGCACACCTCCTCGACCGTGGTCGCCTCCTCCCCCACGGCGACGGCCAGCGTGGTGAGCCCGACCGGTCCGCCGCCGAAGGAACGGCACAGCGCTCCCAGTACCTCGCGGTCCAGGCGGTCCAGGCCCATCTCGTCGACGTCGTAGACCGCCAGCGCCTGCTGGGCCGCGGACAGCGTCACCACGCCGTCGCCGCGCACCTGCGCGTAGTCGCGGACCCGGCGCAACAGCCGGTTGGCGATGCGCGGCGTGCCGCGCGACCGGCCGGCGATCTCGGCCGCGCCGTCCCGTCGGAGCTCCATGCCCAGAATGGTCGCGCTGCGCGTGATGATGTCGGTCAGTTCCTCCGGCGAGTAGAACTCCAGGTGCGCGGTGAATCCGAAGCGGTCGCGCAGCGGGCTGGTGAGCTGGCCGGATCGGGTGGTGGCGCCGACCAGCGTGAACGGGGCGATCTCCAGTGGTATCGACGTGGCACCCGGACCCTTGCCGACGACGACGTCGATGCGGAAGTCCTCCATGGCCAGGTAGAGCATCTCCTCGGCAGGCCTGGCGATGCGGTGGATCTCGTCGATGAACAACACGTCGCCCTCGACGAGGTTGGACAGCATCGCGGCCAGGTCGCCCGCCCGCTCGAGCGCCGGGCCGGAGGTGATCCGCAGCGCCGATCCGAGTTCGGCGGCGATGATCATCGCCAGGCTGGTCTTGCCCAGCCCGGGCGGCCCGGCCAGCAGGACGTGGTCCGGCGGGTGGCCGCGCAGCCGGGCCCCGGACAGCACGAGGTCGAGCTGCTCGCGCACGCGCTCCTGGCCGACGAATTCCCCCAGGTCCTTCGGCCGCAGCGAGGCCTCGATGTCGCCGTCGGCGGCGGTCCGGGACGGTTCCACCAGGTCGGTGCGGGCAGCGTCGCCAGTCGTGCCACCGGCAGCGTCAGCTGCAGGGTCCGGAGCCGCGTCATCCGCCATCGGCGCAGCCCCCCGTCATCGCCGGCCGGCCGGCGGCCGCACCGGTCATCGGCTCGTGCCCAGCTGGGCCAGCGCGCGCCGCAGCAGCACGCCGACGTCGCCGGAGGTCACGGCCGGATCCTGCTCGTCGGCAGCGACAGCGCCCACGGCGTCGGACGCCTGCTTGCTGGTGAATCCCAGACCCACCAGGGCCTCGAGCAGCTGATCGCCCCACGGCGCGGCCGGCGACGGGGCCGCGGCACCGACCGGCCCGACGGCGCCGGCCTTGTCCTGCAGCTCCAGCACCAACCGTTCGGCACTCTTCTTGCCGATACCCGGAGCGCGCGTCAGAGCGGCCGTGTCCCCGCTCGCCAGCGCGCGGCGGAGCTCCTCCGGTTCCAACACGGTCAGCAGCGCCAGCGCGATCTTCGGCCCGACGCCGGAGACCGACTGCACGAGCTCGAACAGCTCCTTGGCCTGCGGCGAGGCGAAGCCGAACAGGGTCAGCGAGTCCTCACGCACGACCAGCGTCGTCGTCAGGGTCGCCGTCTCCCCGCGGCGCAGCTCCGCGAGCGTGGCCGGAATGGTGCGCACCGCCAGCCCGACGCCGCCGACGTCGATGACGGCGTGGTCCAGTCCGATGGAGGCGACGGTCCCGCTGACGGAGGCGATCATCGCGCGCCCGCCCGGGGCGACCGTGCCGCGGCCCCGATGCCCATGCCGGCGAACCGTCCGGTCGCCGCGGCGGTGACCGCCGACGCGGCGGATTCCAGCCGGCTCTGCATCGGGGACCGCCAGAGGTGGCAGACGGCCAGCGCCAACGCGTCGGCGGCGTCGGCCGGTCGCGGCGCCTCGGCCAGGTGCAGCAGCCGGGTGATCATCGTGGTGACCTGCGCCTTGTCCGCCCGACCGTTGCCGGACACCGCGGCCTTGACCTCACTGGGTGTGTGCCAGGCCACCGGCAGACCGCGTCGGGCGGCGGCCAGCGCCACCACCCCGGACACCTGGGCGGTGCCCATCACGGTGCGCACGTTCACCTGGCTGAAGACGCGTTCGACGGCGATCACATCGGGCCGATGGCGATCGATCAGCCGCTCGACCTCGTCGGCGACGCGGAGCAGCCGCGAGGACAGTTCGGCATCGGCGGGGGTGCGCACCACCTGCACGTCCACCAGGCGCGGCGAGCGGCCGGGCCCGCCGTCGACGACGCCCACGCCGCAGCGCGTCAGTCCCGGATCCAC
>CAZIIX010000280.1:0-3481 GCA_964539345.1 uncultured Actinomycetes bacterium
GGTGCGGGCGGCACCGGTTCGGCGCTCGGCCCCGGCGGCGGCGCTGCACCCGAGGGCCCCGTCATACCCGGAGTCATACCCGGATCGGACGCGCTCACCGAGGAGATTCCGGCCCAGCCCCTGCACCATCGGGCGCCGGAACGTGGCACTCTCGTAGGGGTCACAACGACGTCAGGCACACCCGAGACGGGCGCGCCTCGCCAGACACAAGGACAGGTATCGGTGACGGATCCATATCGACAGGCGGTGTTCGCCCCGGGCGTGATGATCGGCGAGCGCTACCGGTTGGTGTCCATCGTTGCCATCGACCGGGCCGGCAACGAGTTCTGGCAGGCCCGCGACACCGTCCTGCCGCGCGACATGGCCGTGACGCTGATGCCCGGCGTGGAACACACCGCCGCCACCGTCACCCGCACGCTCCGCGCCGGTCGGCTGCAACACCCGGGCCTGCCGTCCGTGCTGGACATGGGCAGCGCCGCCACCCGCAGCGGGGCCAGCGCCGCGTACATCGTCGGACCGTGGACCGACGGCGCGCCGCTGACCGATGTGCTCTCCGCCGGGCCGCTGGAACCCACCGTCGCCGCCGCGCTGACGGCGAAGGTCACCGACGCCGTCGACGAGGTGCACAGCCACGGCCTGGCGCTGGGCGCGCTGCCGCCGGCGCTGGTGCGCATCAACTCCGAGGGGCAGGCACGGCTGAGCCACGTCATCGCCCGCTCCGACGCCACCACCCAGCAGGACATCCGCGCCGCCGGGGCGCTGCTGTACGTGATGCTGACCGCCGCCTGGCCGCTGGAGGACGACTCCGGGATAGGCTCGCTGCTGCTCGCCCCGGTCGAGAACAACCGCGAGCTTCCGGCCACGCGGATGAATCCCGCGGTGCCGCAAGCGTTATCGACACTCGCCGACCGCGCGATGCACCCGGAGGGCCGCCAGGGGATCCACGCGATCGGGGCGATGACGACGCTGCTCAGCCCGCAGGGTCCGCGGCCCGCCGGCGGTCACGGCCGAGGGTCCGGCGGCGCCGGCGGCATGGGCGGATACCCGCTGGCCGGGGCCGGGGTCGGTGCGGCCGCCGGGTCCGGCACGACCGGCGAAGACGGCGCACGGCCCGCCGGTGCCGACGAATCCTCGCGCCGGGCAGGCCCAGAGGGCCGGGAGGGCCGGCGGAGCGCCGGCGGAGCGCACCACCAGGGGCGCCGGGGATCGCAGGCGCGTCGGTCCGAGGCGCCCGTGCACGCCCGCGGCGAGGCCCCGCCGACGCTGGTGCGCGAACGGCGGATCAAGCTCGGCATCGCCGGGGGCATGATGACCGTGCTGGCGGTGCTCATCATCATCATCGCGGCGACGGTCGTGAAACAATTCCTCGCCGGCATCGCCGAGCCCATCAAGCAGATCGATTCGCAGGAAGTGATCGACACCACCGTGCCGACCACCACGCGCACCGTCGGGTCGACCCCGACCACCACGGCCGGCAGCGCACCGTCCTCCTCGACATCCGGCTCGCCCGCCACCACCTCGGCCAGCAGCACGCCGCCGAAGGAGATCCCGGTGGCCAACGCCATCGTCTACGACCCGCAGGGCACGCCGCCGAAGGACTACGAGGCCTACATCGACCGCGCATTCGACGACGACCCGGGAACCTACTGGCTCACCTGGGTCTACAAGCAGCAGTTCGGCCGGGCCGAGGGCGGCCTGAAGGACGGCGTGGGCCTGCTGATGACGTTCAAGGATGCCATCACCCCGTCCAGCGTGACCGTGTCGACCAGCACCCCCGGCACCACGGTGGAGATCCGCAGCGCGGACAGCGCCGACCCTGCGCTGGACTCGACGAAGGTGCTCGGCAGCGCCTCGCTGGAGTCCGACCCGGTCAACATCACGCTGTCCAGCGCCCCGAAGTCGAAGTACCTGATCGTCTGGGTCAGCAAGCTGGCGCCGTACCAGGGGGACAGCGCCAAGAACAAGGGGCAGTTCCAGTCCAACATCACCGAGATCGCGGTGATGGGGTCGTAGGGACGCCGTGCGTCGCGTGCCGTTTGGCGCGCGCGTTCTGCCACCGGCGCGCTGCGGTTCGGACCGGGAATGGCCATCGGTAGTGTGACGTTGTCACCACTACGAGGACGGCGAACGGCACGTCATACCGGTCATGCCCGCAGCCGACCCGCCACCGCGCCGTCGCGGCTGCCACCATCGCCCGCCGCTCGACGTCCACCGAGGATGCCCGAAGGAGCCATGCACAGTGATTGACCTGATCTCCCCCTCCACGAGCGCAGCCGATAGTGCACCGGTGGACGACGGGCGGGTGCATGACGTCATCGTCATCGGGTCGGGTCCGGCCGGGTACACGGCGGCGATCTACCTCTCCCGCGCCGAATTGCACCCGTTGGTGTTCGAGGGCTCGCAGTTCGGCGGCGCGCTGATGACCACCACCGAGGTGGAGAACTTCCCCGGTTTCGCCGATGGCATCCAAGGCCCCGAGCTGATGGCGCAGATGCGCGCCCAGGCGGAGAAGTTCGGCGCCGACCTGCGCTCGCAGGACGTCGACGGCGTGGACCTGACCGGAGACGTCAAGATCGTCCGGGTGGACGGCGCCACCTACCGCGCTAGGGCCGTCGTGCTGGCCACCGGATCGGCCGCGCGCTACCTGAACCTGCCGGACGAGCAGCGGCTGATCGGGCACGGCGTGTCCGCCTGTGCCACCTGCGACGGCTTCTTCTTCAAGGGCCGCGACGTCGCCGTGGTCGGCGGCGGCGACTCCGCCATGGAGGAGGCCACGTTCCTGACCCGCTTCGCCGATTCGGTGACGATCGTCCACCGGCGGGACGAGTTCCGCGCCAGCGCCATCATGCTCGATCGCGCGCGCAAGGACCCGAAGATCCGCTGGGCGACCAACAGCGAGGTCATCGGCGTCAACGGGGACACCACGGTGACATCGCTCTCACTGCGCGACACCGTCACCGGCGAGGAACGCGAGCTCGCCGCCACCGGCCTGTTCCTGGCCATCGGGCACGATCCGCGCTCGGAACTGTTCCGCGACCAGATACCGACGGACGACGCCGGCTACGTCCTGGTCGAACCGCACTCGACCGCGACCACCGTCCCTGGCGTCTTCGCCTGCGGCGACCTCGTCGACCACACCTACCGACAGGCCATCACCGCCGCCGGCACCGGATGCTCCGCCGCCCTGGATGCCCAGCACTACCTGGCGAGCCTGGACAGCGCGGCCACCGTCGAGCCGGCCGCCACCGCCGCCGTCACGACCGGCGCAGCGCCGGAGGACGAGAAACGCTCCACCGCAGCGGTTCTCGACTCCGTCGGCTGACCCTGACGGCCACCGCACACCCACCGCGCACCCACCGCGCACCCCGATACCCGGCCCGCACGATCCCCAACGAGAAGGACAACCCATGGCAACGAAAGAAGTAACGGACGCCAGCTTCGCCGCCGACGTTCTGCAGTCCGACAAGCCCGTCATCGTCGA
>CAZIIX010000281.1:0-3466 GCA_964539345.1 uncultured Actinomycetes bacterium
CGTTAGCGCAGGCAGCCCATGCGACGCAAGATCCTGACGAAGCACAAGTTCGATCTGAGTATCGCGGTCTTCGGAGTGGTGCTGGGAATCACCATTCTCCTGCTCGACCACACGGGACAACAGTTCCCGACGCTCTCGCGATACGACATCGGTGCCCGGGCGGTTCCCGACGCCATCGCAATCCTGATCATCGTCCTCTCGATCATCCTGGTGCTGCAGGCATGGCGACGGCCGCAGCCGTCGGATGACGCCGAGACCGAATCGCTCGAAATTCTTGACGAGAGCGCCGCGGATCAGGCACCACCCAGCGGTCCGAGCGCCCGCTACGTGCTTCTGATGGTGGTGTTTTTCGCCGCGTATCTGCTGGCCTTTTGGAAGATCGGATTCGTCGTGCCCACGATCGTCTTCTTGCTGTTGTTCTATGGATACCTGGGGTCGCGGAACTGGTGGAAGAACGTGGCGATCGCCGTGTTCTTCACGTTGGCCGTCTATTACGTGTTCAGTCAGATCTTCTCGGTACCACTTCCAGCAAGCCTTCTCGACTCAGTGATTGGCTAGCCGATGCTCCTGGACGCACTGCTCAATTTCCAGTGGTCGACCCTCATCGCCGCGCTGGCGGGTGTGCTGCTCGGCTACGTGGTCGGATCGTTGCCAGGGTTGACGGCGACGATGACCATCGCGCTGCTGTTGCCATTCTCGTTCGGCTTGACCACCCTCGACTCCATCGTCCTGATGGCCTCGGTCTTCATCGGGTCGATGAACGGCGGAACGCTGGCCGCCTGCATGTACAACATTCCTGGGACACCGTCTGCCGCGGCGACAGTGCTGGACGGCTATCCCCTGACGCAACAGGGAAAGTTCGGGAAGGCCGTCAGCATCGCCACGATCGGATCGTTCGTCGGCACGATGGTCAGCGTGATCGCCCTGATACTGTTCTCCCCGATCCTCGCCTCCTTCGCACTCAAGGTCTCCGCCCCGGAGTACTTGGCACTGGCCATCTTTGGACTGAGCATCGTTGCGAGCGTCGCCGGAAAATCGATCGTCAAGGGCGTCCTCGCAGCAGCCTTCGGAGTGTTCGTTTCAATGGTCGGCCAGGACCCGATCAGCGCTTACCCCAGATTCACGCTCGGGACCACGACCCTGCTGCACGGACTCTCCTTCATTCCCGTGCTCATCGGACTGTTCGGCATCTCGGAGGTGCTCAAGCAGTCCATGCCATCACAACGCGGCGCCCGCCCGCTGCCGACGATCACCCGTCAGATGGCCAAACTGGTCACCGCGAAGGAAACCATCCGGCAGCTTCCGAACATGCTGCGATCGTCGGCCATCGGCACGATCATCGGCGCGGTCCCCGGCACGGGCGGTGTGGCGGCAGCCTTCCTGAGTTATCGGGAGGCGAAGCGCTTCTCCAAGAATCCGGATGAGTTCGGTCGTGGAGCGCTGGCCGGCGTAGCCGCGCCCGAAGCGGGGAACAACGGTGTCACGGGCGGTGTGATGATCCCACTCCTCACCCTGGGGATCCCGGGGGATGCAGCATCGGCCGTGATGCTGGGCGCGTTCCTCATCCACGGGTTGCAGCCAGGCCCGGCACTGTTCACGGACCATCCCGAACTGGTGAACGGATTGTTCATCGGAATGCTGATCGCTGGGGTGTTCATGCTGGTCCAGGGACTGAGCTTCATCCGCGGTTACGCTCGAATACTCAACATCAATCCCGCGATCCTGATGCCCATCATCACCGTCTTGACAGTCGTGGGCGCCTATGCGGCCAATACGTCACTGTTCGATGTCGTGGTGATGTTCATCTTTGGCTTCATCGGCTTCTGGTTCTACAGGGCGGATGTTCCGCTGGCTCCCATGGTCCTGGGGTTGGTCCTCGGACCGATCGTGGAGTCGAACCTGCGGCGCGCCCTGATCCAGGACAGCGGCAGCTACGATTTCCTCTATACCCGGCCGATCACCGTCGTCATTCTCCTTCTCGCGCTGCTGTCCATCGTGTCCAGCACCCGGTCGGAGATGAAGTCGAGGCGTCGTCGCGTCACTGCCAAGGTGCACACCTGACCGCAGCCGCTGCTGCAGGCCCGCGGTCTGCCGCCGGGGCGGTGGACCTGGACCTCATTGAACCACGATGAAGGACGATCGCATGAGCTTGCTCACCGGGACCGCGGTGCCCATCGTTCGGTCGGTGATCGATAGCATGACAGGGCCGCGACGCGGTGTCAGTCGACGCGGTTCGCTGCTCGCATTCGTGGCTCTCTTCGTCACACGGGAGAAGCAATGGTAGGTATTCGCGACGTCGCGAAACACAGTGGCGTCTCTACGGCCACCGTGGTGCGCGTTCTCGACGCGAGTGGACTGGTCGGGCCGGAGCTCACCGAGCGTGTCCTGGCCTCCGTCGAGGAGTTGGGATACGTACGCAACTCCTTGGCCCGCAGCCTGTCCCGCGGCAAGTCGTTGCTGATCGGCCTCATCATTCCCGATGTGGCCAATCCATTCTTCTCCGAGGTCGCGCGCGGCCTTGAGGCGACAGTGGCGCAGCAGGGCTACCACGTGCTGGTGGCAAGCTCCAATTTGAGCGAGGGTCGAGAGGCGGAGCTTCTGGGTGCCTTCGCCGGCCGCACGGTCGACGCCGTGGTCATGATGCCGATGGACCAGCGCAAGGGCGGCATCGAGCGCCTACTCAGGCAGAACATCCCGGTCGTCTTCGTCGGAGGCACCATCAGAGGGTTGGACGTACCGAGCGTCGTCGCCAACGGAAAGGCTGCGGCACGCGAGGCGGTGGGATACCTGGCCGAGCGTGGCCACCGGAAAATTGGGCTGGTGGCAGGGCCGACCGGATTCCGGACGGTCTCACAAGGCATTGCTGGCTTCAAACAGGCCCACGAGGACCATTCCCTGCCGTCGTACAGGACCTATCTCAAGCAGGGGTATGTCGGCATGGATGGTGGCCTCAGGGCACTTGATGAGCTCCTCGACGGCCCGGACCCACCAACCGCATGCATCGCACTCAACCACCTCCTGACCGTCGGCGCACTGAATTCCTTGCGGGGCCACGGCGTAGCAGTACCTGACGACATGTCGATCATCACCTTCGATGACATGCCCACCTACCCGCTGATCAACCCGCCCCTCACGGCGATCGCGCAGCCCGCCTTCCAGATGGGGACGACCGCCGCGAACCTCGTACTCCGCAGTTTGGCCGGCGAGGTCAAGATCCCACGCAGGACGGTTCTGAAGTCGACCTTCATCGAACGCGAGTCGTGCCGGCCACGCGTCCGCAGGTCGAAGCGATAGACGGGTCGGACCACCTCGCGACGCCATCGGACGGCGACGCGCGCTCCGGTGGCGGCGTGTCAGTCGGCGTGGCCGGGATCGCCGCGGCGGGGCGCGCCGCGCGGCGCCTATTGTCGGTACGGGCGGCAGGGTCGGCACGGCCATGACGCAGGAGCGTCCCGGGCCCGCCGCG
>CAZIIX010000282.1:0-3461 GCA_964539345.1 uncultured Actinomycetes bacterium
GAGAGCTGCGAGAATTTCCAGCATCAATTTGGTGCGCCCGTCCATTGGAATACCTTGCCGCGGACGGTTTTGGGTGTATGCGGCCTATGGAACATCGTCGGCACCACAATGGTTCCATTATGTGGGTGATACAGCGATGCACTAATCAGCTAGGCAGGACTCCATTCCCACGTGACGAGCGTCGAACCTGAATAGATCGAGACACTGCCACTATCGGCAGCGGTCGGAAACGCGAATGCGCGCAGTTGCCCCATGTCGTACAGCGGCAGGGTCGTGGGTGCTTCGTTGTCACCTGGGCTCCACGTCACTGTGTCCACTGACTCGTCTACCAGTCCGGCAACAAACTGGTCAGCCGACACCGTGGCGCGCAGCAAGCCGCGCTCGTGCACCGCCACTGATCGCATGCGATCCGCTGCTGAGGCCTTGGCGCAGAATGTTCCGCCGGCTATGCCCAAGACAATTCCACGGGCTTGCGTCGCGTGTATGGTGCGTTTGCCCTGACACTCAAACGACGGGATCTTGGCGCCTTCTATGGGTGAAGCGGACCGAGCGGGCGTCTGCACGACGGTCGTGGCGAATGACCCCGCCGACCGAGAGCTGCTGGCGGTGGCGGAGTCACTACTGCGGCCTTGCTGTGTTACCGCTACCGCTGCGGCGATTGCGAGCGCGACCACAGTAGCAGCGACCAGAGCGGGTTCGCGCCACCGAAGTATACGGGCGGGCCGGAGGGTTTTACGACCGGCTGTTCTTGGCTTCAGCTGCGTGACATCGCCGGGCACCAACTGGGCCGCTTCGCGGTGTAGCTCGGCAGACAGCCGCCGCTCCAGATCACCTCGTTCAACCATTTTGCTCAGCTCCCAACATCACTGCCAGACTCTTCATCGCCCGGCTCGTCGACGACTTCACCGCTGCTTGACTGATTCGCAACGTGCGGGCTGTCTCGACTACTGACATGTCTTCCAGATAGCGGAGCAGGATCACTTCCTGCTGGCGTCGTGGCAAGCGCATTACCGTCTGCCGCACTGTCGCTTCACGCAGACGTGTCAGTGCGAGACGCTCCGCGGAGGGTTCGTTGGGCGCGGACTCGGAGCGATGCCGGTTCTCAGTGCGTCTACGACGCAAAGTGCTTCGCGCGCCGTTCAGGACGCAGGCCCGTACATAGCGCAACGCCTGGTCACTGCCACGAAAGCGCCGCCAGCGGTCATGCAAGCGTGCAAATACATCCTGCACGATGTCCTCAGCGGTTTCCTGGTCACCGACCAACATGGCCGCTAATCGAACTAGCCGCAGGCAGTGGCTGCGGTACAGCGCCGATGGATCAACCAGCCCGACGGACGGATCACACGTATCGGACCGGTACGCAGTTGTCTCATTCCCGCGAGCCCCAGCCTCCGCTACAGCTTCGTCATCCACGCTCGACCACCTCCACTTCCTACCAACATGCACGCGCGAAGAGCTCCAAAGGTCTACTTTTGACGCAGCCGATACCGACGGTCACCCCGGCCGGCGTGGCTCAGTTGGTGGGCGCGCAGAAGGCGGACGGCACGTGTAGTTCAATGTAGGGGGCGGTGCGGCAGGCTGGTTGTGCCTGTCCGGTGACGCGGCGCGGAAATGTTGCCATGGCACCGTGAGTGACCACAGCGGCCGGATAGTAGCTTCCGTCCGCCGCCTTGCAGAAGCCCTGGGTGTCCAGCCAGACGATGCCAGTGCTCAGTTGGCACGCAGCAGCAGCGCGACAGGATAGTGCGCGAACGCGTCGGCGAGACGCACGATGCCGACGTCGCCGTCGGGCACGGTCGGGCCATCGTCTCGGTCGGTCGGCGCCGGCTCGAGCGGCATCGCACGCCCGGTCAGCAGGTCCGTCCACCGGCCGGCCGGCAGCTGCACGATGGTGTCGCCCCAGCCATCGCGGGCGGCGAGGCCGAGCGGCCATCGGGTCGCCAGCGTGATCGCCCCGCCGCGGTCGAACGCGACGAGATGGTCGGCGGCCGGACCATCCGCCGTCAACGGCGTGTAGCCGGTGAACAGCTCCGGGCGGTCGCGGCGGGCCCGCAGCGCTCGTGACGTGACCAGCAGCTTGGCGGCACCGGTGTCGTCGATCGGCGGCAGCCAGCCGGCGTCAATCCGGTCGAGCATCTCGGCGGCGCCGCCGGGAGCCAGCGGGTCGAACGGACGCCGGTTGTCCGGATCGACCAACGAGTTCTCCCACAGCTCCGTGCCCCGGTACACATCCGGCGCACCGGGCAGCGTGAGTTGGATCAGCTTGGCGGACAGCGAGTTCGACCACCCGTGCGGGCGCAGTCGGCCGGCCCAGGCCGCCAGGGCCGGGGCGATGACGGGGTGGTCGTAACAGGCGTCGACCAGGTCATGCAGCCGTGCCTCGAACTCCGCGTCCGGGTCGATCCACCCGGTGGAGTCACCGGCCTCCCGGGCGGCCTTCTCGGCGTAGCCGTGCAGCCGGTCGCGCTCGATCGGCCACGCACCGAGCGCCGTCTGGAACAGCAGGTTGGCCAGCACCGGGTCGGGGAAGTCGATGTCGCCGACCCAACTGAGCACAGACTCCGCCCAGTCACCGGCGACCTCGCTGAGCACGTCGATGCGGGCGCGCACGTCCTCGCCGCGCTTGGTGTCGTGGGTGGACAGAGTGGTCATCCCGTCCGGCCAGTCGGCCAGCCGGCGTTGCTGGGCGGCATGGAAGTCGTTCGGGGCGACGGCGAAGATCGACGGGTCGCCGCCGACCTCGGTCAGCGAGGCCAGCCGCGGGTAGCGGTAGAAGGCGCAGTCCTCCACGCCCTTGGCCATCACCGCGCCGCTGGTCTGTTCCAGCCGGGTCGCGAACTCACTGCCGGCGACCCGGGCCGCGGCGGCGATGGCGTCGATCGCGGCGGACAGCTCCGGCCGCCTGGAACGCGCGTCGTCCACCGCGGCATCCAACGGCGCACCATGGCGGGGCAGGTACGTGCGGTAGACGGGCAGGAGAGCGATGATCTCGGCGATCGCGTCCGCCAACTGCGCATCCGGCACGGGCCCCGGCTGCGCGCCCGCCGCAGCACTGGTGCCAGAACCGGCCGCAGTACTGGCGCCGGGACCGGCCGCCGCGCCGGCCGCGGTCAGCGTGCGCACCAGCCGCCGGACCTCGGAGTGCAAGATCCCATCGGCGACAGCGCGTTTCGTCGCCCGTGTCAGTTCCCGCCAGTCCACCGGGCCGCCGCGCAGCCGACTATCCAGCCGATCCAGGTCGGTCTGACCGTCGGGGTCGACGAGCACACGGTCGATCAGCCCGAGCGTGTCGTAGCCGGTGGTGCCGGCGCATCGCCAGTCGGCGGGCAGATCCTCACCGGGCTCGAGGATCTTCTCCACCACCGTGTACCGGTCACCCGATAGCTCGGCCAGGTCGCGCAGGTAGCCGGCCGGATCGGCCAGCCCGTCCGGGTGGTCCACCCGGAACCCGTCGGCCAGCC
>CAZIIX010000283.1:0-3453 GCA_964539345.1 uncultured Actinomycetes bacterium
CACCGCAGATTTGCTCATTGACCGAAGCGGAATGCATCAGGCGGACGCGGATCAATCTCGGCTTCCCGAGAGCGACCTGACTGGCGGCTGATACGACGGAACGGTGTCGCCGGGCCGGATCACACGGGCACGAACGCGGGCCCGATCACACGGGCACGAACGCGGGCCGGATCACACGGGCACGAAGGCGGCCAGCAGCATCCAGCTGACCACCGCGCACGGCAGCAGCGAATCGAGCCGGTCCATCACGCCGCCATGGCCGGGCAGCACGGTCCCCATATCCTTGACGCCCAGATCGCGCTTGATCAGCGACTCGGACAGATCACCGGCAGTGGCGATCACCGCGATGACCGCGCCGAGCACCGCCCCCTGCCACCACGGGTGGTCGAGCAGCAGCGCCAGCGAGACCGCGCCGCCGACGGTCGCAGTGATCACCGAGCCGGCGAAGCCTTCCCAGGACTTCTTCGGCGAGATCGCCGGTGCCATCGGGTGCCGGCCCAGCAGCGCCCCGGCGGCGTATCCGCCGGTGTCCGAGCAGACGACGGCGATCAGGAACACCAGGACGCGCCCCATGCCGTCCTCCGGGCGGACCAGCAGGGTGGCGAAGGAGGCGAACCCGGCCAGGTACACGGCCAGGAACGCGGTGGTGGTCACGTCCGCCAGGTAGCCCTCGGCGCCGCGCCGCAGCCGGTAGAACATCACGGCGAGCACGGTCAGCGCGAGCCCGGCGATCTGTGCGAGATGCCCCCACCACCAGGTGCACACCACAGTGGCGATGACGCCGATCGCGGCCGGCGGCCAGGCGAGCCGGATGCCGCGGGCGCGGCGCAGCGTGCCGTGCATCTCCCACACCGCGGTGGCCATGGCGATGGCGATGAGGATGACGAAGCCGGGTCGGAAGAACACCAGTAGCGCGATCACGATCGCACCCAGCCCGAGACCGACGCCGATGGCCATCGGCAGGTCGCGCCCGGCCCGTGGCGTGCGCGGCTCCCCCGCCGCGTCCGATGCCGCCCGGTGGTGCTCGGCGCTCGGGCTCATCAGACCTCGAGCAGTTCGGCTTCTTTGGACTTGACGACGTCATCGACCTGGGCGGTGTAGCGGTCGGTGACGGCCTGCAGCTCCTTCTCCGCGCGCCCGACCTCGTCCTCGCCGGCGTCGCCGTCCTTGCTCATCCGGTCGAGTTCCTCCTTGGCCTTGCGCCGCACGTTGCGGATGGCGACCTTGGCCTCCTCGCCCTTGGCGCGGGCCACCTTGCCCAGTTCGCGGCGGCGCTCCTCGGTCAGCTGCGGGAACACCACCCGCAGCACCGTGCCGTCGGTGCCGGGGTTGACGCCCAGGTCGGAATCGCGGATGGCCTTCTCGATCGCCTGCAGCTGGGAGGCGTCATAGGGCTTGATGATGGCCATTCGCGGCTCCGGCGTGTTGATCGTGGCCATCTGCTGCAGCGGTGTCGGCGCCCCGTAGTAGTCGACGGTGATGCGGGAGAACGTGTGCGCGCTGACCCGGCCGGTGCGCAGCGTGCCGAGTTCCTCCTTGACGACCGCGACGGCCTTCTCCATCTTCTCCTCGGCGTCGAAGAGTGTTTCGTCGATCATGATTCGTTGCCTTCAATCTTGTCGATGAGTGGTGGATCAGGCCCGGGTCCGCACGAGGGTGCCGACCGGCTCTCCGGCAACGGCGCGCGCGATGTTGCCCTCGGTCAGCAGATTAAACACGATGATCGGCATGTCGTTGTCCATGCACAGGCTGAACGCGGTCGCGTCGGCGACCTTCAGACCCCGTTCGAGCGCCTCCCGATGGGTGATCTCGGAGAACATGGTGGCGTCGGCGACGACGCGCGGATCGGCGTCATAGACCCCGTCGACGGCCTTCGCCAGCAGCACCGCGTCCGCGTTCGTCTCCAACGCACGCTGTGCCGCGGTGGTGTCGGTGGAGAAGTACGGCATGCCCACACCGGCGCCGAAGATGACGACGCGGCCCTTCTCCAGGTGGCGGATCGCGCGGCGCGGGATGTAGGCCTCGGCCACCTGACCCATGGTGATCGCCGTCTGCACCCGGGTGTCGACGTGCTGTTCGCGCTCGAGGAAGTCCTGCAGCGCCAGGCAGTTCATGACGGTGCCCAGCATGCCCATGTAGTCCGCGCGCGCCCGGTCCATGCCGCGCTGGTGGAGTTCGGCGCCGCGGAAGAAGTTGCCGCCGCCGATGACGATCGCGACCTGCGCGCCGCTGCGGACGACGTCGGCGACCTGCCGCGCGATGGTGGAGACGACGTCGGGGTCGACCCCGACGCCGCCGCCGCCGAACATCTCGCCTCCGAGTTTGAGCAGCACGCGCTTGAGCGGCTTCCGGGCGGCCGCGTCCGGTCCGCCCCCCGCGTCGGGTCCCGTCACGGGACTGGAATCGTCGACCGGCGCATGGGGCAGACCAGATGTCATCGGAGGCTCACCTTATTCACGATCGTCACGGCGTCCTAATGGGGTTCGACTGCCAGTATCAGGCAGTACCGACCTCGAAGCGAACGAAGGACTTCACGGAGACGCCGGCCTCGTCGAGCACGGCGCCGACCGTCTTCTTCGAGTCGCGAACGGACGGCTGGTCGGTGAGCACGGCCTCCTTGAAGAATCCGTTGAGCCGCCCCTCGACGATCTTCGGCAGCGCCGCCTCCGGCTTACCCTCCTCGCGCGCCGTCGCCTCGGCGATGCGCCGCTCGTTGTCGACCACGTCGGCGGGAACGTCGTCGCGGGTGACGTACTTGGCGCGCAGCGACGCGACCTGCATGGCGGCGCCCCGGGCGGCCTCGGCGGCCTCCTCTCCGGCGCCGTCGTAGGAGACCAGTACGCCGATGGCGGGCGGCAGGTCGGCGGACCGGCGGTGCAGGTAGACGGTCGTCGGCGCGTCCAGCACCGCGACCTGCTTGAGCACGATCTTCTCGCCGATCTTGCCGGACAGTGCGGTGATGGTGTCGGCGACCGAGGTGCCGTTCAGGTCCGCTGCGAGCACGCCCTCGACGGTCCCGTCGGTGCCGCCGGCGGCCTGTGCGATGGCACCGGCCAGCTCCTGGAACTCGGAGTTCTTGGCGACGAAGTCCGTCTCCGAGTTGAGCTCGATCAGCGCATTGCCGCTCGCGGCGACCATGCCCTCGGCGGTGGTGCGCTCGGCACGCTTGCCGGCGTTCTTGGCGCCCTTGATGCGCAGCACCTCCTGCGCCTTGTCGAAGTCCCCGTCGGCCTCGTCGAGGGCCTTCTTGCAGTCCATCATCCCAGCGCCGGTCAGGTCGCGAAGGCGCTTGACGTCCGCTGCAGCAAAATTCGCCATGGTGTTGTGATTCCTCGTGTGTGGTGTCGGAGTGGGGTGAGCGGCGCCACCGACCGACCGCGGACGTGACCCGCGGCCGGTCGCGCGCACTCAGCTTTCGGTGCTGCTCTCGGCGGTCGCTGCTTCGGGAGCGGC
>CAZIIX010000284.1:0-3441 GCA_964539345.1 uncultured Actinomycetes bacterium
CTGATCCAGCACCTGACCGCGCTGGCCGTCTCGCTGGTGCCGGGCAGCCTGATCATCGACGCGGACCCGGTCGCGCGGACGCTGACGATCCACGTGCTCTATTCGTCACCGAGGCCGCCCGCAGAGTTCACCACGGTGGTGCTTGCACAGGAGGCGCGGATCCGGGCGGCGCTGGGGGAGGGGGACCGATGACGGTGACCGTGACGATCGCCGGGATCATGTTCGCGATCGGCGCCGTGGCGGCCGCGGTCCGCCTGGTGCGCGGCCCGAGCCCGATCGACCGGACGGCCGCGCTGGACGTGCTGCTGGCCATCCTGGTGGGTGTCATCGTGCTGGCGGCCGCCGCGGCCTCAAGCGCGCTGACCCTGACGATCGCGGTCGTGGTGTCCCTGCTCGGCTTCGTCGGGTCGGCCGGACTGGCCCTGTTTTTGCGGCGGAGCGGTCGATGAGCGCCGCGGACATCGTCGCCTCGGTCACGCTGATCGCCGGGGCCGCCACCAGTCTCGTCGCCGGCATCGCCGTGCTGCGCTTCCCGGACACCCAGTCCCGGGTGCATGCCGCGACCAAGCCGCAGCTGCTCGGCATCGTGCTGCTGATGGTCGGACTGGGCATCCGGCTGGGCACGGTCGCCGTCGTCGGGGAGCTGGTGCTCATCGTGGTGCTGCAGATGCTCACCGCGCCGGTGGCCGCGCACCTGGCGATCCGGGAGGCGCACCGGTTGCGCGGCCGGGCCAGCAAGGGGGGCGACCCGGGCGGCAACCCCGATGGTGACTTGCGCGGCGAACCCGGGGGCGACCCGGGCGGCAACGACGGCTCCGGGGCGGAGCCGGACGCGCCGTCGGGCCGCGGGGCCGGCCCAGCAGGATAGCGTCGGGGTGCGATCACCGCCGGTCGCTGCCACGGCAGCGCGCCCGGCGGTGCGCGGCACAGGGAGGGGATGACGATGCCGACGACCATCGGGCCGGGCCGGGACGGGCCCCGGCCGACGACCGCCTCCCCGTCATCGCCCGGGCATGTCCCGGAGCTTTTCGAGCTGCAGCACCGGCTGGCCGACATGGACGTCCCGGCCGTCGTTGACGAGCTCGGCCGGCTCGACCGGCTGGACCGGGCCTCGGCGTTCCGGGTGCTGGCCAAGGACCGCGCGTTGGCCGTGTTCGAGGACCTCGATCCGCCGTTGCAGCGCGAGCTGCTGGACGGCCTGGCCGATTCGGCCACTGCCGAGCTGTTCGCCGGGCTCGACCCGGACGACCGGGCGGAGCTGCTCCCCGAGCTGCCCGCGGTCGTGGTCAACCGGCTGCTGTCCGGGCTGACCGCCGCGGAACGGTCGATGACGGTCGGCCTGCTCGGCTATCCGCCGAAGTCGGCGGGGCGCCGGATGAGCCCGGAGGTGGTGTCGGTGCACCAGGACGTCACCGTGGCCGAGGCGCTGCAGCGGGTCCGACGGTTCGGCGAGTACGCCGAGACCGTGTACGCCATACCGGTCGTCGCCGCCGGGCGCACCGTCGTCGGGGTGGTCTCGCTGCGCCGGCTGCTGTTCTCCGAGCCGGACACACCGGTGATGGACGTGGCCAACGACCCGGTGATGGTCACCGCGCTGACCGACCAGGAGACCGCCGCCCGGGTGATGCGCGACAACGGCATGATCGCCGTGCCGGTGGTCGATGGGGAGGACCGGCTGCTGGGGGTGCTGACCGTCGATGACGCGATGCGGGTGCTCGAGGCGTCCGAGGACGAGGACGCGGCCTGGGTCGGGGCGACGGCGCCGCTGCGCCGGCCGTACCTGAGCGTCGGGCCGCTGGGCCTGGTGCGCGGCCGGGTCGGCTGGCTGTTGCTGCTGGTGGCCGCCGCGACGCTGACCGTCAACGTGCTCGACCACTTCGAGGACATGATCGACCGGGTGGTGGCGCTGGCGCTGTTCGTGCCGCTGTTGATCGGCACCGGCGGCAATGCGGGCGCGCAGACCGCGACGACGGTGGTCCGCGCGTTGGCCGTCGGCGATATCCGCCCGCGCGACACCGCACGTGTGGTGGTGCGCGAGCTGGTCACCGGCCTGCTGCTGGGCAGTGCGCTGGCCTCGGTCGGTATCGTGCCGGCCGCGCTGTTCGTCGGCTGGCCGGTCGCGACCGTGGTGGCCGTGTCGGTGGTGGCGGTGTGCGTGTTGGCGACCACGGTCGGATCGGCGATCCCGATCCTGGCGCGGCTGCTGCGGGTCGATCCGGCGGTGATCAGCGCGCCGTTCATCTCCACGGTGGTCGATGCCAGCGGGCTGGTCGTCTACTTCCTGCTCGCCCGGCTCATCCTGGGTCTGTGACGCCGGAATCGGGCAGCGGCAAGGCGTGCGCCAGCACCGCGAACGGGCGGGAGTCGCCGGTGAACAGGAAGTCGCGCAACACGTCGCCGAAGCCGAGCCGCCGGTACAGCCGCCAGGCGCGATTCTCGCCCTCCGGGGTGGAGAGCATGACGTGCCCGGCGGTCACCGTGCCGACCAGGGCACGCAGCAGCGCCTCGCCGAGCCCGGCGCCCTGGTGGTCCGGATGCACGTGCAGCTCGGTCAGTTCGAAATAGTCCTGCAGCACCGACCGCGGGAACGTGCTGTCGGCCGTCTCGGCGCGCGCGGCGAGCCCGCGCTGCACCTGTTGGTACCACCACTGGTCCGGCCGACCCAGGTATCCGTAGCCCATGCCGACGATGACGCGGTCGTCGGCGACGGCCGCCACGCAGCGGAACCCGTCCCGCCGCGCGTGGTCGGACCACAGCGGGGCGCGGGCCGGGGCGGTTCCCGGTGGGTACCCCATGGCCCGCACATAGATGTCCAGCAACGCCGGCAGCGCTTCGCGGAACGCGTGCTCGTTCAGCTCGAGCAGCTGGGCGCGGTCGGTCACGACGGGGAGCCCCCGGGCGGCACGACGGGCAGGGCGGTGCCGTCGGTGATGCGCAACAGCTCCGCGTAGCTCGTCGAGAAGACGGTGTGCGGGTGCCCGCCGGCGGCCCACAGCACTGGATAGTGCTCCAAGTCCACATCGACCACGGTACGCAGCCGCCGTGGATGCCCGACCGGCGCGACGCCGCCGATCGTCTGGCCGGTGTGGCGGCGCACGAAGTCCGGATCGGCCCGGCCGATCGCGGACACGCCCAGCGTCTGCGCCAGGAAGCCGGTGTCCACCCGGTGCGCCCCGGACGTCATCACCAGCAGCGGCTCGCCGTCGGCGGCGAAGACCAGGCTGTTGGCGATGGCACCCACGTCGACGCCCAGCTGCTCGGCGGCCAGCGCGGCGGTGCGCGCGCTCGAGTCGAGGCGGCGGATGGTGGTCGAGACGCCGGCGGCGTCCAGCGCAGCGGCGACGGAATCGGTGGCGGAACCCATGGCTGTATCAGACCACGATCGGGCCGCCGACGCTCGTGCGGGGCCGTCCCGCCGTGGCGGTGCGGTCCGGTGGCGGC
>CAZIIX010000285.1:0-3434 GCA_964539345.1 uncultured Actinomycetes bacterium
GCGATCGGCTGGCTGGTGGACGGCGCGGCGATCACCAACCAGGTGCCGCTGTGCCGCTGCTCCTACGGCCCGTACGCGCGGGCGATGGTGCGCATCTGCAAGGAGGAGTCGTTCCACCAGCGGCAGGGCTTCGAGATCCTGCTGACCCTCTCCCGCGGCACCCCCGAGCAGCACGCCATGGCGCAGGACGCGGTGAACCGCTGGTACGCCCCGTCACTGATGATGTTCGGACCGCCCGACGCGGACTCGTCGCACTCGGCGCAGTCGATGGCCTGGAAGATCAAGCGGTTCTCCAATGACGAACTGCGGCAACGCTTCGTGGACATGCTCGTCCCGCAGGCGAAGACGCTCGGCCTGACCCTGCCCGACCCGGACCTGGCCTGGAACGCCGAGCGCGGCCACTACGACTACGGCGAACTGGACTGGGACGAGTTCAAGGCGGTGCTGCGCGGGGAGGGCCAGTGCAATACGCAGCGGCTGGCGCACCGCCGCGCCGCGCACGAGAACGGGGCGTGGGTCCGCGAGGCCGCCGCGGCACATGCCGCGAAGGAGCAGGCGCGGCTCGCCGAGGCCGGGAAGGAAGCGGCATGACGGAGGAGCTGCCCGACACCCCGCAGCACGGCTGGCCGCTGTGGGAGGTGTTCGTCCGGCCCTCGCGCGGCCTGTCGCACACGCACGCCGGGTCGCTGCACGCCGCCGACGCCGCGATGGCGATCGCCAACGCGCGCGACCTGTACACCCGGCGCAGCGAAGGGGTCTCGATCTGGGTCGTGCGCTCGGCCGACCTGGTCGCCTCCTCGCCGGACGAGAAGGATTCGCTGTTCGAGCCGGCCGCTGACAAGATCTACCGTCATCCGACGTTCTTCACCGCCAGCGAGGGGGTGCCGGGTCTATGACGACGCCTTCCACGACCGCCGCGGCGGAGACCGCCTCCGCGGTGGCCGGCCAGCCCGCCCCGGACGACGAGCGGCCGGACGTCGCGGAGTACGCGCTGCGCCTGGGCGACGACGCGCTGGTGCTCGCGCAGCGGATGGGCGAGTGGATCTCGCACGCCCCGGAGCTCGAGGAGGACGTGGCGCTGGCCAACATCGGGCTCGACCTGCTCGGCCAGGCCCGCAGCCTGCTCGGCTACGCCGGCAGTCACCTGGGCCAGAGCGAGGACGACCTGGCCTACTTCCGCACCGACCAGCAGTTCCGCTGCGCGCACCTGATGGCCGAGCCGCGCGGCGACTTCGCCATCACGATCGTGCGGATGCTCATCGTCGCCGCCTACCAGCGCGAGCTGTATGCGCGGCTGACGGAATCGACCGATGCCACGCTCGCCGGGATCGCGGCGAAGGCGGTCAAGGAGGTCGCCTATCACCTGCGTCATGCCCGCGAATGGACGATCCGGCTGGGCGACGGCACCGACGAGTCGCATCGGCGGATGCAGGCCGCGGCCGACCGGCTCTGGCCCTACGTCGACGAGCTGTTCCGCACCGACGATCTCGAGCAGCGGCTGGTCGCCGACGGGATCGCGGTGGACTCGACCACGCTGCGCGGCCCGGCGATGGCCACGATCGAGGACGCGTTCGCCGCGGCCGCGCTGACGATGCCGGAGGTGCCGCCGGCGGCGGGCGGTGGGCGACACGGCCGGCCGAGCGAGCACCTCGGGCACATGCTGGCCGAGATGCAGGTGCTGGCACGACAATTCCCGGGAGCGACATGGTGAGCCCGCGAACCCCGACCCCGCAACGACGAGCCCGGATCGGCCGCGAGCGGCCCGCGGTGCGGCTGAGCGGACCCGGTGCGGAGCGCATCGCCGAGATCGCCGGCGCCGTCCCCGACCCCGAGCTGCCGATGATCTCCCTGGCCAACCTCGGTGTGTTGCGCGCGGTGGACGTGGCCGACGACGGGCACATCACCGTCACGATCACCCCGACCTACTCGGGATGCCCTGCGCTGCAGATGATGTCGGACGATGTCGAGACCGTGCTGGCAGATGCCGGATACGGCGATGTCACGGTCCGCCGCGTCCTCGCGCATGCCTGGTCGACCGACGACATGACCGAGGAGGGGCACACGGCGCTGCACGACGCGGGGATCGCTCCCCCGACCCACCGGGCCGGCGAGACTGCGTCATCGATAGTCCCGTGCCCGCACTGCGGCTCGCAGCGCACCGAGGAGTTGAACCACTTCGGGTCGACCTCCTGCAAGGCGCTGTACCGCTGCCTGTCCTGCCGCGAACCGTTCGACTACTTCAAGGTGCTCTAGACGACCATGACGACATCCGCCCCGGCAGTCCCGTCGAATCCGTCCCCCCTGCTGCGCCGCCGCAGGCTGGAGTTCCATCCGCTGACCGTGTCGGCCATCAATCGGCTCACCCCCGACGCCGTGGAGATCGTGTTCGCGGTGCCGGACGAGCTGGCGGACCAGTACGACTACCTACCGGGCCAGCACATCGCGGTGCGGGCGCGGCACGACGGCCGGGAGATCCGCCGCTCCTACTCGCTGTGCGCCCCGATGGGCAACGGCGAGCTGCACATCGCGGTCAAGGTCGAGCCGGGCGGCATCTACTCGACGTTCGTCAACTCCGAGCTGCGGGTGGGCGACTTGGTCGACGTGATGACGCCGCAGGGCAGCTTCACCACCCAGATGGACCCGACCTCGACCGCGCACATCGCCGCGGTGGCCGCCGGATCGGGCATCACACCGGTCATGGCGCTGGCCACCGCGGTGCTCTCCGCCGCGCCGCGGGCGACGTTCACGCTGATCTATTCGAGCCGCAGCGCCGACCAGGTCATGTTCGTCGACCAGATCGCCGATCTGAAGGACCGCTTCCCGGACCGGTTCGCCGTGCACCACGTGCTCACCCGCGAGCAGCGCTTCTCCCCCATCCACACCGGGCGCATCGACCCGGAACGGCTGGACGTGCTGTTCGACCGGCTGGTGTGGCCGGCCACCGTCGACGAGTGGTTCCTCTGCGGGCCGGTCGATCTCGTCCAGGAGGTCCGCTCGCAGCTCACCGCGCGCGGCACCGACCCCATCGACATCCACGTGGAGCTGTTCACCACCGGCGCGCCCCGACGCGAGGTGGCGCCGGCGACCGCGGGCCCGGTGGCGGACCTGACCGAGGCGCCGCACACCGTGACGATGACGCTGACCGGGCGAAGCTCGACGGTGCCGTGCGGCGACGACGAGCGCATCCTGGACGCGGCGCTGCGGGTCCGCTCGGACGCGCCGTTCTCCTGCACCGGAGGGGTGTGCGGCACCTGCCGGGCGAAACTGGTCAGCGGCACCGTGGAGATGGAGGTCAACTACGCCCTCGAACCGGACGAGATCGAGGCCGGCTACATCCTCACCTGCCAGTCGGTGTGCACCTCGAAGGAGGTCGAGGTCGACTACGACGCGTGAGGCGGCCGTGGTCCGATCCGGTCGGCCCCTGCCCTAGGCTG
>CAZIIX010000286.1:0-3429 GCA_964539345.1 uncultured Actinomycetes bacterium
CGGGTGCGGAAGCGCCGTCGTGCGCCGCCGCACTGGCCGCCCCGTCGGCGGCAGGCGTCCGCCCGTCCACTGCCGTGTCCGGCTCC
Source organism: uncultured Actinomycetes bacterium (assembly GCA_964539345.1). Classification (GTDB taxonomy): domain Bacteria; phylum Actinomycetota; class Actinomycetes; order Mycobacteriales; family Nakamurellaceae; genus Nakamurella. Next base: position 87 of record CAZIIX010000286.1, read on the forward strand.
GACACCGATGCCGGTGCGGCTGCTGATCCCGGGCGAGGCGCACCAGCAGCGGCGATCCACGCTGCATCGTCCCGGTCGCTCATAGCCATCAGCCTAAGCGGACGAGCCCCCTCATCCCAACGCGACCCGCCACGATCCTTGGTCTACGGGGTTGCGCTCAGCGGGCCCGCGGGTGCGCCAGCGCGTAGACCTCGCGCAGCGCATCGACCGTGACCAGCGTGTAGATCTGCGTGGTGGTCACCGACGCGTGCCCGAGTAGTTCCTGCACGGTGCGGACGTCCGCGCCGCCCATGATCAGGTGCGTCGCGAACGAGTGCCGCAGCGTGTGCGGGGACACGGCCTCGGTGATCCCCGCGCGTTCGGCCGCATCGTGCAGCACCTGCCAGGCGCTCTGCCGCGACAGTCGTCCGCCCCGCACGTTCACGAACAGGGCCGGCGCGGGCCGGCCGGAGCGTGCGCCGCGGCCTGCCGACCCGCGACGGGCCGACCCGCCACCACCGCCACCGGCGCCAGAGCCACCGCCAGCGCCGCCGCCGACCAGTGCGGGCCGCCCGCGTACCCGATACGCCTCGATCGCGTCCCGGGCGTAGGACCCGACCGGCACGATGCGCTCCTTCGACCCCTTGCCGAGCAGCCGCACGACCCCGGCATCCGGGTCGACGTCATCGACGTCCAGGCCGACTGCCTCGGAGATCCGCGCCCCGGTCGCGTAGAGGAACTCCAGCAGCGCCGCGTCCCGCAGCCCGCGCGGCCCGTCGTCGATCCGCGCCGCCTCCAGCAGCGCCATGACCTGTTCGACGGTCAGCGCCTTCGGGAGGCGTTTGGCCGCCTGCGGGGGGCGCACGTCCCGGGCGGGGTCGGTCTCGACGATGCCCTCGGCGACCAGGTAGCGGTGCCAGCCGCGCGCGGCGACCAGTGCCCGCGCGGCCGACGAGGCGGCCAGCGGCGCGGATCCGTCGGGCGGTTCGCGCAGCGACCGGAGATATCCCATGACGTGGTCCTCGGCGACCTCCCCGACCGCACCGACACCGCGTCCGCTCAGATACCGGGCGTAGCCGGCAAGATCGCGCCGATAGCTCAGCAGGGTGTTGCGGGCCAGGCCCCGTTCGACGGCGAGATGGTCGAGGTAGCTCGCCAGCGCTGCGGCCAACGCGGGCGCGACGTCCGGGTCGTCCGCACTGCTCGGCGCCGGCGTCATGGCTATCTCGTCGCGTGCGCCAGGGACGGGGCGCGGCCGATCTCGGGCGCGGTGTTCACGGTCGCGGGCCCGTCGTTCCAGCGGTCGGCCGCCGGGCGGAGCCGGTCGCGCACGGAGGTGTCCAGCACGCGGGCGACGGCGAGGATCCCGGACACGGCGGTGGCGTTGACGATCCGGCCATCGAGCACGGCGTCGACGGCGTCCTCCAGCGGCACCCGAACCACCTGGAGGTCCGCTTCCTCGTCCTGCGCGGTGGGAACGGGCACGTCGCGCAGGCCGGTGGCGAGGTAGACGCGGATGGCCTCGGTGCAGAAACCGGGCGAGGCGGTGATGTCCACCAGGACGGACCACTCGTCGGCGGCGAGCCCGACCTCCTCGACGAGCTCGCGTCGGGCCGCCACGAGCGGGCCCTCCCCGTCGATGTCCATCAGCCCCGCGGGCAGCTCCCACAGCCGGCGGCGCATCGGATGGCGGTACTGCTCGATCATCACGATGTTGTGGTCCTCGTCGATCGCGGCGATGGCGACCGCCCGCAGGTGGTCGACCACCTCGCGTCGTGCGCTGCCGCCGCCGGGCATGGACACGTCGTCGACGCGGACGGAGAAAATGGCGCCCTGGTAACGGGTCTCGCTGCCCAGAATGGTGAAGCGCCCGTCGTCGGGCGGGGTGCGATCAGTCGACATCGTCATCCCCGGTGTCGATGGGCAGCCGTTCGGACCGCAGGTAGTCCAGGGCCGCGGCCACGAACGACGCGAACAGCGGGTGCGGGCGCGTGGGGCGGGACTGCAGCTCGGGATGCGCCTGGGTGGCGACCGCGAACGGGTGGATCGCCCGGTCGAGCTCGACGAATTCGACCAGGGTGCCGTCCGGCGATGTGCCGGCGACGCGCAGCCCGGCGGCCTCGAGCCGATCCCGGTAGGCGTTGTTGACCTCGTAGCGGTGCCGGTGCCGTTCGGAGACCGCGGCGGCGCCATAGATCTCGGCGGTGAGCGATCCGGCGGTGAGCGTGGCCGGGTAGGCGCCGAGCCGCATGGTGCCGCCCATGTCGCGCTCCCCCGCGACGACGTCGCGCTGCTCGGCCATGGTGGAGATGACCGGATGCGGGCAGTCGGGCTGGAACTCGGTCGAGTACGCGCCGTCCAGTCCGGCGAGGTTGCGGGCTGTCTCGATCACCAGGCATTGCATGCCCAGGCACAGTCCGAGGATCGGGATCTTGTTGATGCGGGCGTGCGTGATGGCGCCGAGTTTGCCGTCGATGCCGCGGATGCCGAACCCGCCCGGCACCAGCACGCCCTGCACGTCCTCGAGCGCCGCGGAGGCACCGGCCGGGGTGTCGCAGGTGTCCGAGGCGACCCACACGATCTCCACCTTGGCGCGGTTGGCGAATCCGCCGGCTCGCAGCGCCTCCGTCACGGACAGGTAGGCGTCGGGCAGGTCCACGTACTTGCCGACGATGGCGATCCGGACTGTCTCGGTGGGATGGTGCACGCGATCGAGCAGCTCGTCCCACTGCCGCCAGTCGACGTCGTGGAAGGGCACTCCGAGCCGGCGCACCACGTAGGCGTCCAGGCCCTCGGTGTGCAGCACCTTGGGGATGTCGTAGATCGAGCGGGCGTCCGGGCAGGCGATCACGGCCTCGGTGTCGACGTCGCACATCAGCGAGATCTTGTTCTTCAACCCGTTGGGCAGGTCGCGGTCGGACCGGCACACCAGCGCATCGGGCTGGATACCGATGTTGCGCAGCGCGGCGACCGAGTGCTGGGTGGGTTTGGTCTTGAGCTCCCCGGACGGCGCGAGGTAGGGCACCAACGACACGTGCAGGTAGAACACGTTCTCCCGACCGCGTTCGTGTCGCACCTGCCGGGCCGCCTCCAGGAACGGCAGCGACTCGATATCGCCGACGGTGCCGCCGATCTCGGTGATGACGATGTTCGGGCGCTGGCCGGCCTCGTCCGGCTCCTCCATCGCGTAGATGCGCTCTTTGATCTCGTTGGTGATGTGCGGGATCACCTGGACGGTGTTGCCCAGGTATCCGCCGCGGCGCTCCCGGGCGATCACCGCCGAGTACACCTGGCCGGTCGTGACGTTGGCGTCCTTGCTCAGGTTGCGGTCGAGAAACCGTTCGTAGTGGCCGATGTCGAGGTC
>CAZIIX010000287.1:0-2128 GCA_964539345.1 uncultured Actinomycetes bacterium
GTCGGGATGACGCCCAGCAGCCGGCCGTTGTCGCCGACCACCGGCAGCGGGATGTCCTTCTCCGCGGCGTCCAGGAACAGGTCGGCGATGGCGGCGTCCGGCCGCGTGGTGGGGAAGTCGGTGCGCACCAGGCCGGCCAGGTCGTCGCGGCCGGCGCGCACGGCGTCCGCGACGTCGCTCTCGTAGACCACACCGCGTAGGGTGCGGTCCCGGCCGACGACGAACAGCTCGTCGAGCTGCTGCTCGCGCAGGATCTTGTGCGCCGCGTGCGGCCCCTGCTCGGCGCCGAGCACCGCCACCGGCTTCTCCATGATGGATTCGGCGGTGAGCACCCGGGCGCGATCGACATCGGCGATGAAGCGCGCCACGTAGTCGTTCGCCGGGTCGTTGAGGATCTGCTCCGAGGTGCCGATCTGCACGATGCGGCCGTCGCGCATGACGGCGATCCGGTCGCCGAGCCGCATGGCCTCGTTCAGGTCGTGCGTGATGAACAGGATCGTCTTGTCCAGCTTGTGCTGGAGCTCGATGAGCTGGTCCTGCATGTCGCGGCGGATCAGCGGATCCAGCGCCGAGAACGCCTCGTCCATCAGCATGATGTCGGTGCCGGCGGCGAGCGCCCGGGCCAGCCCGACGCGCTGCTGCATGCCGCCGGAGAGCTGCCCGGGCAGTGAGCCGGCCCAGCCGTCCAGCCCCACCATGGCCAGCGCCTCGTTGGCGCGCGCCTCGCGGTCGGCCTTGTTGATGCCCTGGACCCGCAGCCCGTAGGCGGCGTTCTCGCCGACCGTGCGGTGCGGGAACAGCGCGAAGTGCTGGAACACCATGCTGATCCGTTTGCTGCGCACGTCGCGCAGGCCGGCGGGGCTGAGCTTGGTGATGTCGTCGCCGTAGACCACCATCTCGCCCGCGGTGGGGACCAACAGCCCGTTGACCGTGCGGATGAGCGTGGACTTCCCGGAGCCGGACAGCCCCATGACGACGAAGATCTCGCCCGGCTGGACCTCGAACGTCGCGTCGATGACGGCGGCAGTCGTGCCCTCTTCGTGCAGCTCGGCGCGGGTGGTTCCGCGCTTCAGCCGCTCGACGGCATGTTCGGCGCCTCGGCCAAACACCTTGTAGATGTTTCTTGCTTCAATAGCTGGCACAATTCTCCCGGTTTCGATCGCCTCAAGGCTCAACAGTTACGTAGCCATCTGCTTGTCATCGTGGAAGCCAGCAACCGAGTTTATCACTGGTCGCATACCAAAACGAGCCGAGGTCTTTACTTTTGAACGGTTTTGCGCGGTCGGTCGAGAGAAATCCGTTGTGTCTCAGCAGGTGTCGTCGAACCCGACGACGAGAAATTAGTGCGCGCAACGGTGATCGGTCCCGTCGCCGATGCGCGGCGGCCGCAGCGCCCCGGTCGGGTGCCCCGGCGGGCGCGGTGCGCGATGTCCACGCAGCGGACGCGCGTCACAGAACGGTCTCGAGCAGCCCGGTGTCGACGTCATAGATGAACCCGCCGACCTGCACGGATGACGGCACCAGCGGGTGGCTGGTCACGCGGTGCACGTCGGTCGCGAGCGCGGCACGCTGGTCGGTGATCATGCCGATGGACATCCACGTGGTGTCCTGCCCGGTGCTGGCCGCGAGCCGCTCGCGCATCTGCTCCTCGGTGGAGGTGCCCATGGCGCAGCGGGTGTGCTCGATGACCATGACGCGATTCACATTCAACAGGTCCACGCCGAGCACGATCGCGACCAGCGCGGCGTCGGTGACGCGCCCCCCGGGATTGCGCAGGATCTTGGCGTCGCCGAGGTCCAGGCCGATCATGCGCAGCGGCTCGATGCGCGAGTCCATGCAGGTCACGACGAGGACGCCGGCCTCGGCCAGCCCGGTGAAGTGGCTCTCACCGACCTGCGCGGCATAGTCCCGATTCGCGGCGAGCAGATCCTCGAAGCCGGATGGCGTGCCGGTGGTGGGCGCTGCTGCGGTGCTGTCGTGACTCATACCGATCACGCTAGACCTGCCGCGTTTCGTCCCGGGCGGCAGGCGTCTGCGAGGAATGTGCATGACGGTCCGGGAAAAAGAATGCGAATCGTAACGAGCCTGTTACATATCGTTATGATTTTCCGAGGCGATCCAAATAGCG
>CAZIIX010000287.1:2228-3428 GCA_964539345.1 uncultured Actinomycetes bacterium
GCGACATCCCTGGCGCCATCGCGGATCTCGTGCCGGATGAGATCCCCGCGCTTGGCCAGCGTCGCCAGCCCGTTGTAGATCGATCCGGGTGCGATGTTCGCCCAGTCGTCCACATGCCAGGTCATCATCTCGCGTCGCAGTTGGTAGCCGTTGATCGGTTCGAACAGCGAGACTGCTCCCAGCAGGAGCAGGCGGGTCTCCAGGGCGGCCATGTCCTGATTATTCCCTTGACAAACCCGCTATTCAAGTTTGACTATTGCGTGGTCAAATGTGAGGACGGGGAGGCCGGATGATCCACGCACGCGGTCTGGGGCATACGTTCCGGACGAAACATCAGGGCAAGGCGGTGGAGGTCAGGGCCGTCGACGGCATCGACCTTGACGTCGCGCCGGGGGAACTCATCGGCGTGCTCGGCCCGAACGGCGCGGGCAAGACGACGACGCTGCGGATGCTCACCACGCTGCTGAGGCCCGACGAGGGTACCGCGACGGTCGCCGGGTATGACGTCGTCGCGCAGCCGCAGCAGGTGCGGCGATCCATCGGCTACGTCTCGCAGACCGGGAGCACGTTCAGCATGGCGCGGGCGGGCGAGGAGGTGATGGACCACGGCATGCTCTACGGCCGGACCCGCGCGCAGGTCGAAAAGCGCGGCAAGGAGCTGTTCGCCGAACTCCAACTGGACGGACTGTGGACGCGGCAGCCGAAGAAGATGTCCGGCGGGCAGAAGCGGCGGCTGGACATTGTCATGGGGCTCATCCACGACCCGACGCTGATCTTCCTGGACGAGCCGACCACCGGGCTGGACCCGCAGGCGCGCGCGAACCTCTGGGAACACATCCGGAAGCTGCGCTCGGAACGCGAGGCGACGGTGGTCCTCACGACGCACTACCTGGACGAGGCGGATGTGCTCAGCGACCGGATCATCGTCATCGATCACGGGCGGGTGGTGGCCAACGACACCGCCGACAATCTCAAGGCGCGGCTGGCCGGGGACCTCGTCGATCTGGAGATCACGGACGCGGCGCGCGTGGGCGAGGCGGCCGAGCGGCTCGGCGCGATCGGGGCCGAGATCGAGCTCGACGGTCGGCATGTGCGCGGTCGGGTGGTGCGCGCCGGGCGGGCCGTTCCCGGCCTGCTGCGCGAGCTGGACCACCGATCCATCGACCTGGAGTCGATCGAGGTGGTGCGGCCGACCCTCGA
>CAZIIX010000288.1:0-3427 GCA_964539345.1 uncultured Actinomycetes bacterium
CGGCCTGCAGCGCCTGGTCGTGCATCGACTTGAGGTCTTCCATCTGCTGCTCGGCGGAGACCAGCTGGGTGGCGAACATCTGCGCAGTGTTCTCGTACTGTGTCGCCTTGGCGGCGTCGCCCTTCTTCGTGGCCTCGTCGGCCAGCACCAGCGCCTGCTTGGCCGAGGACTGCAGCCGTTCCACATCGCTCATCTGGCGGTTGAGCTTCATCTCCAGCTGGCGTTGGTTGCCGATGACCGCGGCGGCCTGCTGGGTCAGCGCGGCATGCTGCTGCTGCGCCTCCTCGATCGCCTGCTGGATCTGAACCTTCGGGTCGGCCTTCTCATCGATCTTCGACGAGAACAGCGCCATCAAGTATTTCCATCCCTTAACGAACGGGTTCGCCATCTCGAATGGTCCTCTCATATCGGTCAGCAGGCGACGTCACCGGCACCACGAAGTCGCCGCGGCGCGCGTGCGGTACTCCCATATCGTGTCAGGTGACCGCGTCGTCGTGCCACCCACCATGATCCCCCGAGGCTACCGGCAGCGGCACACCGTGACGCGCCGCGCACTGTGACCGGCGCCACGGGCTGCGGCGCTCCCCGTTCAGTCCGACTGGATAGAGTGGACGACGCTTACCGGGTCCGACGATGTGGAGGTTGCATGGGCCGCCACGCCGACGCCGTACGCTCTCGTGGCCTCGCGGGCTGGGTGGTCGCCGCCGGGGCGGCGATCGTCGTCGTCATCCTGCTTGCGGTCGGCTGGATCGTCCTGATGAACCGCGCCGACTCGGCCGGACCCGGGTTGTGCTCGCAGCACGTCACGGTGACCGTCGCCGCCGGGCCCGGTGCCGCGGCGGCCGTCTCCGACGCGGCACGCGCCTACAACGACACCGACGCGGTCGTGCGGTCCACCTGCGTCACCGCCACCGTGACGACCGTCCCGGACGGCGTGGCGCTGAAGGGTCTGGCGGACCAGTGGCCGACGAAGTTCGGCGCGACTCCCGGCCTGTGGATCCCGGACAACGCGGCGGCGCTGGCCGCCCTGGACGAGCTGCGCCCGGACGCCGCGGCCGGCCACCCGTCCGATCCGTTCGCCTGGTCGCCGGTGGTGCTCGCCGTGCGCGCCACGGACGCCGCGGCACTGCGGTCGCTGTCCTGGCAACAGCTGCCCGACGCGGCCGGGCCGAAGGGCAGCGCCGCACTCCCGGGGGACCAGCACCTGCTGCTGTCGCTGCCGCCGCTGGGCACCAACCGCGCCACCAGCTACGCACTCCAATCGATGCTGGCGACACCCGCGCAGTCCACCGCCCTCACCGCCGGGAACGTCACCGCGCACCGCGACCTGCTCGACGCCGTCGGCGCGGGGTCCGTCGGTTCGGCGTCCACGACCGCCGAGGCGCTCGGGAACGTCGCGAGCGGCGACGGACCGGCCACCGCGGTGCCCGTGGTCGAGGCGGATCTCGCCGCCTTCGCGACGGGCAAGGACAGCGGCTCCGACAGCGGCTCCAACAGCGAAAGCGGAACCGACGGCGGTGGGGGCGGGAAGCTCACCGCGGTCTACCTGGACGGGCAGACCGTGGGCGACTCGCTGATCGCCGCGCCCATCACCGACCCGAGCTGGGTCGACCGCACCCTGGCCGCCGCGGCGGGCTCGTTCCAGTCCTACCTCGGCACACCGGACGGACAGCAGGTCATGGCCGACCACGGCTGGCGGACGGAGTCGTCGGTGACGGCGCACCACGCCCCGCCGGCCGTGAGCCTCTCCAGCGACGTCTCCGCACTGCCGGCCGGCGGCCCCGATGTCGATACCGCGCTGGCCGCCGCGCTGGGCCAGCCGGCGCCGATCACGCCCGCACCGTCGACGACCGCCTCGTCGACCACGCCACCGTCGAGCGAGCCCGGCGACACCGCGTCGACGACCACCGCGACCAGCCCGCAGACACCGCCGACCACCCCGACGACCACGACCCCCACCACGCCCACGACCACGCCCACGACGCCGACGACCACCTCGCAGGATCCGGCGGCGTCCGGCCCGGTGCTGACCCTGCTGGTCGACGCCTCCGAGGGGATGTCCCGGGAGTCGGGTGGGAAGACGCTCCTGGAGTGGACGACGGAGGAGCTGTCGCCGCTGGCGAAGGGCACCATCACCGACCGGCTGGGTCTGTGGGCGTTCTCCGATTCCGGGTTCCTGCCGCCGAACGGCTATCCGGAGCTGGTCAGCACCGGAAAGCTCGGCGGCAAGGTCGACGACACCACCAGGGCGAAGGCGATCCCCGCCGAGCTGGACAAGCTCCGGCCGCAGGGCGACCGCTGGGCCTACGGCGCGCTGGTCGAGGCGCTCACGAAGGTCCCGAAGGCCGCGGTCGACGGTCGGCAGAGCCGGGTGCTGCTGATCACCAGCGGCGTCGACGACACCCCGACGCTGCCCCGGTCGACGGTGCTGGACGCCGTCGAGAAGGCCAAGGACACGGTGCGGGTCGACGTCATCGGCCTGTCGGACTCCGTCCCCGTCGAGGCCTACACGCAGATCGCGAAGGCCGGCGGCGGCGAGTACATCCCGGTCACCGATGCGTCGAAGCTCGGCCAGACGATCACCGACCTGCTCACCCTGCAGGACTGAGCGAGCCCCGCCGCCTGCGCGGTCAGTCCGCGAACGCCTCGGGTGCCGGGCAGCTGCACATCAGGTTGCGGTCACCGTAGGCGCCGTCGATCCGCCCGACCGGCGGAAAGTACTTGCTCGCCGGGTCGACGCCGGCCGGGAACACGGCAACCTCCCGCGGGTACGGGTGCTCCCACGGGCCCGCGAGCTCGGCGGCCGTGTGCGGGGCGCCCACCAGCGGGTTGTCGTCGGCCGGCCAGGTGCCGTCCGCGACCGCGGCGATCTCCGCGCGGATGGCGATCATCGCGTCGCAGAACCGGTCCAGCTCCGCCAGGTCCTCGCTCTCGGTCGGCTCCACCATCAGCGTGCCGGCCACCGGGAAGGACATCGTCGGGGCGTGGAAACCGTAGTCGGCCAACCGTTTCGCCACATCGTCGACCGTGATGCCGGTCTGTTTGGTGATGGTGCGCAGGTCGAGGATGCACTCGTGTGCGACGTGTCCGCCGTCGCCGGTGTAGAGCACCGGGAAGGACGCATCGAGCCGGTGCGCCAGGTAGTTCGCGGCGCCGACCGCGGCCAGCGTCGCGGCGCGCAACCCGTCCGCCCCCATCATGGCGATGTACGCCCAGGAGATGGGCAGGATGGACGCCGATCCGTACGGCGCCGCCGACACCGCGCCGACACCGCCGTCGGCCGGGCCCGGCACGCCGAGGTCGGCCAGCGGATGGCCGGGCAGGAACGGGGCCAGATGCTCCCGGACGGCGATCGGGCCGACCCCGGGGCCGCCGCCGCCGTGCGGGATGCAGAACGTCTTGTGCAGGTTCAGGTGGGACACGTCGC
>CAZIIX010000289.1:0-3396 GCA_964539345.1 uncultured Actinomycetes bacterium
CGGCGGCCGATCCGGTCCGTCGGCCCGGACACCGAGACCGCGGCCACCACCTCACCGCTCCGATCGCGCACCGGCGCCGACACGGACGCGACGCCCGGCTCGCGTTCGGCGAGCGACTGCGCCCAGCCGCGCTCGCGCACCGTTGCCAGGACCCGCTCGGAGAACGTCGCCCCGGCCAGCACCGCCCGCTGCGTCGCCGGGTCGGCCCACGCGGTGAGCACCTTCGCCCCGGACCCGGCCCCCATGGAGATGCGGGCGCCCAGTGGGACGGTGTCCCGCAGCCCCGACGGCGGCTCGGCGACGGCGACGCACACCCGCATCAGACCATCCCGGCGGTAGAGCTGCACGCTCTCGCCGGTGTCGTCGCGCAGTCGCGGCAGCACATCGGCCGCGGCGCTGACCAGCGGATCGGGCGCGTGCTCGGCCAGCGCGGCCAGCAGCGGCCCGGGCTGCCAGCGACCGTGGGCGTCGCGGGTCAGCAGCCCGTGCACCTCGAGCCCGGCGGCGAGGCGGTGCGCCGTCGCCCGCGGCAGACCCGTCGCGGTACAGAGCGACTGCAGATTCACCGGTTCGGCGGCGGAAGCGCGCAGTACCTTCACGGCTTTGTCGAGTACCCCGATACCGCTAGACTGTCCCATAGTGCGATACTATCGTCTCAGGATTTGAGATGTCGAATCGTGGTGCGGGACGTGCGGCCGCCGGCCGTCGCGCTCTCGCGGCGATCGGACACGAGCACCGGAGCAGGAAGTGGGAAGGGCCATGGGTCGGACGATGGCGGAGAAGGTCTGGGATGCGCACGTGGTGCGCCGGGCGGACGGCGAGCCGGACCTGTTGTACATCGACATGCACCTCATCCACGAGGTCACCAGCCCGCAGGCGTTCGAGGGACTCCGCCAGGCCGGCCGCCCGGTGCGCCGGCCCGACCTGACCCTGGCCACCGAGGACCACAACGTCCCCACGCTGAACATCGACCGGCCGATCGCCGACCCCACCTCGCGCAAGCAGGTCGACACCCTCCGCGCGAACTGCCAGGAGTTCGGCATCCGGCTGTATCCGATGGGCGACGCCGAACAGGGCATCGTGCATGTGGTCGGCCCGCAGCGCGGGATCACCCAGCCGGGTATGACGATCGTCTGCGGTGATTCGCATACGTCCACGCACGGCGCGTTCGGTGCCCTGGCGTTCGGTATCGGCACCAGCGAGGTCGAGCACGTGCTCGCCACGCAGACGCTGCCGCTCACACCGTTCAAGACCATGGCGATCACCGTCACCGGTCGGCTGCCGGAAGGCGTCTCGTCCAAGGACCTCATCCTCGCCGTCATCGCCAAGATCGGTACCGGCGGCGGACAGGGCTACGTGCTCGAGTACCGCGGCGAGGCGATCCGCGCGCTGTCCATGGAATCGCGGATGACGATCTGCAACATGTCCATCGAAGCGGGCGCCCGCGCCGGCATGATCGCCCCGGACGAGACCACCTACGCCTACCTGAAGGGTCGCCCGCAGGCTCCCGGCGACGACGACTGGGACGCGGCGGTCGCGTACTGGGACTCGCTGCGCACCGACGACGACGCCGAGTTCGACGCCGAGGTCGTGATCGACGGCGACGCGCTCACTCCGTTCGTCACCTGGGGCACCAATCCCGGGCAGGGCGCACCGCTCGGTGCGACGGTGCCCGATCCCGCCGACTTCACCGACGAGGACAGCCGTCTGGCCGCGGAACGCGCACTGCAGTACATGGATCTGCGGGCCGGCACACCGCTGCGCGACATCCGCGTCGACACCGTGTTCCTCGGCTCGTGCACCAACGGCCGCATCGAGGACCTGCGCGCCGCCGCCGACGTGCTGCGCGGCCGCACGATCGCGTCGGACGTGAAGATGCTCGTGGTGCCCGGATCGATGCGGGTGAAGTTCCAGGCCGAACAGGAGGGCCTGGACCAGGTGTTCGTGGACGCCGGCGCGGAATGGCGCAGCGCCGGATGCTCGATGTGCCTGGGGATGAATCCGGACCAGCTCACACCCGGCGAGCGGTGCGCATCGACGTCCAACCGCAATTTCGAGGGGCGGCAGGGCAAGGGTGGACGGACCCACCTGGTCTCGCCCGTCGTCGCCGCGGCGACCGCCATCCGCGGAACGCTGAGCGCTCCGGCGGACCTCGAGCCGGCGCCGGCGCCGGTCGGCTGACCGGTCCCGCGCAGCGCACCCGGATCCCGCAGACCCATAAGGAGAGACCCCCATGCAGCCCTTCACCACTCACACCGGCGTCGGAATCCCGTTGCGCCGCAGCAACGTGGACACCGACCAGATCATCCCCGCGGTCTACCTCAAGCGCATCAGCCGCGCCGGATTCGAGGACGGGCTGTTCGCCGCCTGGCGCTCGGACCCGACCTTCGTGCTCAACAACGAGGCATACCGCAGCGGTTCGGTGTTGGTGGCCGGACCCGACTTCGGTACCGGATCGTCCCGCGAGCACGCCGTCTGGGCGCTGATGGACTACGGCGTCCGCGTCGTCATCTCGCCGCGATTCGCCGACATCTTTCGCGGCAATGCCGGCAAGGGCGGGCTACTCGCCGCCCAGGTGACCCACGACGACGCCGAACTCCTGCTGAAGTGGCTGGAGAACCATCCGGGCGCGTCCGTCACCGTCGACCTCCATGAACAGCGCATTACCTGCGGCCCGCTGTCGCTACCGTTCGAGGTCGACAGTTACACCCGGTGGCGGCTTTTGGAAGGCCTGGACGACATCGCATTGACACTGCGCCACGCCGAATCCATCACACAATTCGAGCAGGCACGGACCGCGCTCAAGCCGTCCATCCCGGCGCCCTGACTCCGGACCCGGGCCCGCGGTCGTTCTCCGACGATCGGCGAAAACGCCGACGTCATAACGGTTCTCGCTCGACGGACGCGACGTGCGCCACCGCACTGGCGAGCGGCGGCTGCGCCCCGGGGCGAGTGTGATCCGCACGAGATCCCTTAGACCACACCGAGTTGCACCGCGTGGCGAGTTGGAAATCTGCGAAATTGCGTTTACCGTGTGGCAACAGTCGGTCCGAACGGGCCGGAGAACGTCCTGGGAGGAACCGTGAACAAGACCGATCTGATCAACAAACTCGCCGACCGGCTCGACGGGGACAAGAAGACGGCGCAGGCCGCCGTCGAGGGCTTCATCGACCTGGTGCAGCGCGAAGTGCAACGTGGACAGAAGGTGTCGATCTCCGGATTCGGCGTCTTCGAGCGGCGCGAGCGGGCACGCCGCACCGCCCGCAACCCGCGCACCGGCGAGGCCGTCAAGGTGCCGAAGACCAAGGTTCCGTCCTTCCGCCCGGGGACCGCCTTCAAGGACATCGTGTCGGGCAAGTTGAAGCTGCCCAAGGCCTCCAACGAGATCACCACCTC
>CAZIIX010000290.1:0-3380 GCA_964539345.1 uncultured Actinomycetes bacterium
TGGCGGTAGCGGTGGGATTTGAACCCACGGAGGAGTTGCCCCCTCACGCGCTTTCGAGGCGCGCTCCTTCGGCCGCTCGGACACGCTACCGCGGGAAACGATACAGCATCCGGCGAAGGCCACGCACCGCCGCTGGCAGCCACGACGCACTGCCGTCGGCAGCCGCCGCGCACGGCAGGCGGCTATCGCCGGGCGGCGAAGAACTCCTCGAGCAGCGCCGCGCACTCGGCCTCGAGCACCCCTGCCCGCACCGCCACCCGGTGGGTGAGCCGCGGATCGCGCAGCACGTCCCACAGCGATCCGGCCGCGCCCGTCTTGGGCTCCCAGCAGCCGAACACCACCCGCTCGATGCGCGCCGCCACCAGCGCCCCGGCACACATCGTGCACGGCTCGGTGGTCACGGCCATGGTCAGCCCGGACAGGTTCCACGAGCCGACAGCCTCGGCGGCTCGCCGCAGCGCCACGATCTCCGCGTGCGCGGTCGGGTCGGACCATGCCTCGCGGCAATTGCGCCCGCCGGCGATGACGGCGCCATCCGGCCGGGCCACGACCGCGCCGATCGGCACGTCCGCGGACTCCTGTGCCGAGCCCGCCTGGCGCAGCGCCTCCCGCATCAGCGAGCGGTCGGCATCGTCCACGGCGCGGGGCACATCCGGACCCGACGTCATACCCGTCATCGATTCACCTGCGCCCGCCGGCAGCGCGCTCAGTCGTGATCGAGGTCGATCAACGCGGAGAACTGCTCACCGAACCCGCAGCGATCGGCCACCATCTGCAGCTGCTCGTCCGGGTAGAGGTCGGTGTCGTCGACGATGAGCTGCATCTCCTGCTCGCTGAGCCCGAAGTCGGTGAGCAACCCGAGATCGCCCTCCGGCCACGCATCGTCATCATCGACGTCGTCATCGTCCGGCGTGGGCACGTGCAGCAGGTCCAGCATGTCGGCGGCCAGGTCGTAGTCCAGCGCGGCCGTCGCATCGGACAACACCATCCGCGCGCCGCCCGGGACCGGCCGCACGATCGCGAAGAACTCGTCGTCGACGCTGAGCAGCGCGAAGACCACCGCCCCGCTCGACGCCACCTGCCGCAGCGCGGTCAACACCCCGTTGAGGTCGTCGAGCAGCTCCTCGCCGAGCAGCGAGCAGTGCCAGACGCCGTCATCGCGCGTGACCGCAATGGCGAACCCATCAGTGTCCACGCTGCAACGGTACGTGAGATCGGCGCGCGCGGCCACGCGATTCCGGGGCCGGGCATGCGCGGTGCGCACGCGCAGGGAAAGATCAGCAGGGACCGAGCAGGCATCGGCGGCCGACGAACCAGGCGGGAGGGCCCATGGCGAGCGCGAATCCGAGCACGGTGGCGCCGGGCGGGCCGCTGCCTCCTGCGCTGTGTGTGCTGGGAATGGGGCTGATCGGGGGTTCGCTGATGCGGGCGGCCGCGCCTCTGCTGCCCGTGTGGGGATGGTCGCGCGGCGAGCAGACCCGCGCGCTGGCGCGCCAGGACGGGTACGACGTCGCCGACACGGTCGAGGAGGCGCTTCGCCGTGCTGCCGAGGCCGATGCACTGGTGGTGCTGGCCACTCCGGTGACGGCGTTCCGTCCCTTGCTCCGGGCGGTCGCCGAGCACGCCCCGCACGCGCGATTGACCGACGTCGGCGGGGTGAAGGCGCCGATCGCCGCGCAGGTCGCCGAACTCGCCCCGGCCGCCCGCTACATCGGCTCGCATCCGATGACGGGCACCGAGCACTCCGGCTGGTCGGCGGGTGTCGCCGGGCTGTTCGACGGCGCCGCGTGGGTCACCACGCTCGATGAGGACAGTGTCGTGGACGACTGGCTGCCGGTCGCCGGGCTGGCGCTCGCCGTCGGTTCCCGGGTCGTGCCGACCGAGGCGGGCCTGCATGACGATGCCGCGGCGCGGATCTCGCATCTGCCGCATCTGCTCGCCGCGGCGCTGGCGCAGGTCGGCGCGGCGGGCGGGCCACTGGCCCTGTCGCTGGCGGCGGGGTCGTTCGCGGACGGCACCCGGGTGGCCGCGACCCGGCCGGAGCTGGTGCGCGCGATGTGCGAGACGAACTCGGCTTCGTTGGTCGGCGCCATGGACGAGCTGCTGGCACTGATCGGGGTGGCCCGCGGCTCGCTCGCCTCGTCCGGATCGCTGGCGAAGATCGCCGAGGGCGGATACGGGGCGCGCGGCGAGTTCGACCGGCGCGGGCGCGGCATGGAACGCGTCGACCTCGACGGCGACGACCTCGTCGACCAGCTGCTGTCCGTCGGCGCGGTCGGCGGCTACGTCACCGGGGTGCGGGTTCGCGATGACGAGGTCACGGTGCACGCCATGTTCCCGGCCGACGACGATCCGATCTAAACTCACTATCCCGCCTGCCTTCTCGCGGCCGCCCAGGAACCCTCGGGAGTCGATAGCCATGCCCGGCCACCCACCGATCGATCCGGAGATCGCCGCCGTGCTGGCCGACCCGGACCAGCCCGCCGCGTCGCTGCGCCCCGCGGACATCCCCGACGCCCGGCGACGCTCCGCGGCCGAGGGACGGAGCGTTGAGGAGCTGCGTCGCGGCGGGGCGGTCGCGGTGGGCGAGGAGCGCATCGACGGTCCCGGCGGGGAGGCGATCGAGCTGCTGGTGCTTCGCCCGGCAGCGGGCGGCCGGGCGGGCCCGGGCCTCGTCTACCTGCACGGGGGCGGCATGATCCTGGGCACCCGGTTCACCATCGATCCGTGCGTGCTGGACCTGGTCGAGCGCGGCACCACGGTGGTCTCCCCGGACTATCCGCTGGCCCCGGAGAACCCTTATCCCGCAGCGCATGACAGCTGCTTCGCCGTGTGGTGCCAGGTCGCCGGACACGCCGACCGCTACGGGATCGATCCGGGTCGGCTGGCCATCGCCGGCTCCAGCGCGGGCGGCGGCCTGGCGGCCGGCGTCGTGCTGCGGGCGCGGGACGAGGGCGTGGCGCTGCCGAGCCACCAGGTCCTGCTGTGCCCGATGCTCGACGATCGCGAGATCACCGCGTCCGCGCGCGAACTCGTCGGCGAGGGGCGCTGGGACCGCATCGCCAACCGCACCGGCTGGGACGCCTACCTCGGCGATCGCCGCGGCGGCGCCGAGGTGCCGGTCTACGCCGCGCCGGCACGCGCCACCGACCTTGCCGGGCTGCCGTCGACCTTCATCGACGTCGGGGACGTGGACACGTTCCGCGACGAGGACATCGACTATGCCGCCCGCCTGTCCCGCGCCGGCGTCCCGGTCGAGCTGCACGTCTGGCCCGGGGCGGCGCACGGGTTCACCGGGTTCGCGCCGGACGCCGCGATCTCCCGGGCGGCCACCGACGCGCGACTGCGCTACTTCGCCCGCGTCGGGCTGACCGGCTGAG
>CAZIIX010000291.1:0-3356 GCA_964539345.1 uncultured Actinomycetes bacterium
TCTGGTCCTCGTACAGCGAGACCGGGCAGCCGACGTGGGTGCAGATCTTCGAGTAGGCGTAGAAGTCGCCGTAGTGCCAGTCCTGGCGCCGCTCCGGCACGATCACCGCCTCGTTCGGGTACAGGCGGAAGAGCATCACCGCGGAGTCGGAGGCGGTCGCGCCGCCGGGCACACCGGGGAACACCGTCATCATCGATCCGGCGGCCAGGTCCTCCGGCCGGACGAACGATCCGTCCTGCAGGGTCAGCCGGACCTTGGTGCCGTCCGCCGCGGGCTTCCACAGCGTCACCAGCAGTTCCGAGTCGTCGCCCTTGGACCACGGGTTCTTGATCATGCCGCCGATGGGGGCGATGATCGCCGCCGTCGCCAGGCCGCCACCGGCCAACAGCAGTGAGCCCTTGAGCATGCTGCGGCGCGACTTCAGGCCGGTCTTCTCCAGCGTGTCCATCACCTCGGCGCCGACGGTGCGGCGGTGCACCTCGGCGGAGCCGCCCATGTGCCGCTGCTGCACCGCCACCTCGTGCGGGGCGATCTTCCGGGCGATGGCCATGACGCCGAACCCGATGAACAGGATCGCGCCGCCGAGGGTGATGCCCAGCAACGGGGTGTACACGGCCCAGACCCACTGGTCGGACGAGAACGCGTCCCGGTAGCTGGCCGGCCAGGCGATGAAGATGACGATGAACGCGAGGGCGAACAAGGCTGCCAGCAGGAACCACTTCGCGACGGCGCGTTCGGCGCGCTTCTCCGCGGGGGAGTCCGGCTCGTACCGCGGGCCGTACTCGGCGAACTCGACGCCGTCCATCCGGGCGCCGAGGCGCGCCAGCTCCTCCTGCGTCATCCCGGCGAGCTCGTCCTCGGTGGGCAGCGGCGTATCGGTGGCACTCATGAGCGGGATCCCGTCCACAGCGTGATCGAGACGATGGCGCCCATCCCGACGAGGAAGGCGATCAGGCCCTCGGGCGCGGGCCCGAATCCGCCCAGGTCATAGCCGCCCGGCGAGGCCGAATCGGTCGACGCGCGCACGTAGCTGATGATGGCCTTCTTCTCGTTCGGGGTCAGCTGCGCATCGGAGAACTTCGGCATGCTCTCCGCACCGGACAGCATGGCCGCGTAGATCTCCTTGTCGGTGGCCTGGTCCAGCGGCGGCGCCGTCTTGCCCTGGGACAGTGCTCCGCCGCGGCCGGTGAAGTTGTGGCAGGACGCGCAGTTGAGCCGGTAGAGCTCGGCGCCCTTGGACAGCTCGGCGTCGGCGCGCAGGCTCCCCTCCGGGATCTCCGCCCCGCCGCCCATGGACTGCACGTAGGCGGAGATCGCGTCGATGTCCGCCTCGTCCTTGAAGAACGGGATGGCGCGCGGCATCTCGGCGCCGTTGGCCTTGGCCGGCATCCGGCCGGTGGCGAGCTGGAAGTAGGTCATCGCCTGGCCGATGCCGATCAGCGACGGACCCTTGCCCTCGACACCCTGCAGGTTCGAGCCGTGGCAGCTGATGCAGGACCGGTCGTAGAGCTCCTTGCCGTGGTCCAGCGTTTGTTGATCGGCGGAGCTGGCCGAGGCCGCCTGGTTGCCCGAGGGGGCGAAGGCGGAGTAGCCGACGCCGAGGGCCACCAGTGCGAAGAGCATGGCGGCCAAGCCTGCAGCGCGGCGCATGGCCTTAGACCGGCGGCGAAGCCGTCTGCCTGGGCCGTTTGCGTTCCTCACCCGGTCCTCCTGCTTGTGGGTTGTACGTCGTGATCGTGTGGTGAAGATCCGCATGGACATCACCGGATGATGAAGATGGTGGCGAACAGGGCGATCCAGACGACATCGACGAAGTGCCAGTAGTAGGACACGACGATGGCGCTGGTCGCCTGCGCCGGGGTGAACTTCGCGAGCTTGGTGCGGCCGATCAGGAACAGGAAGGCGATCAGGCCGCCGATGACGTGCAGTCCGTGGAAGCCCGTCGTCAGGAAGAAGACCGTGCCGTAGGCGCTGGACGCGATGGTGGTCCCCTCGTTGACCATGGTGGCGAACTCGAAGCCCTGCCCGACGACGAACGTCAGACCCATCAGGAAGCTGATGATGTACCAGCGGCGCAGGCCGAACACGTCGCCGCGTTCCGCGGCCCACACTCCGAACTGGCACGTGAACGAGCTGAGCACCAGGATGATGGTGAACACCAGGTCGTAGTACAGGTCGAGATGGGTCTCAGCGGGTGGCCATGGTCCCTCGTTGACAGCGCGCGCGGTGAAGTAGATACCGAACAGCCCGGCGAAGAACATCAGCTCGCTGGCGAGCCACACGATCACGCCGACGCTGACCATGTTGGGACGGTTCAACGTATGGATGCGCGCACTGATGGCAGGGGGACCTGCCGGCGTCGTAGTCGTCACGACAAGGATTATGGCCCGTCCAGATGAAGTTCGCGCCCCCGGGGGTCGGCGGGTCGCGATATCTCCGAAAAGTTCTGACGATTACCATCGGACAGGTCCCTGAGCGTGCGGTTTCGGGGCGTGTCGTCGGCCTGCCGACGGTGGGCCGATAGGGTCAATCGCAGGCCGAGGCGGCGACAGCAAAACGGTGATCGTGAAGAGGTGGGCAGTCCGTTGAGTAACCCGGTGGTGCTGGTCTACAGCAATCGCGCTCCCGTGCGCGACGAGGTCGTCATGGGCATCGGGCGACGCCCCGCGCCGGACGTCGGCCGGGTCGACTTCCTGGAGTGCTCCAGCGTCTCCGAAGTGCTCATGGCCGTCGATGACGACGCGGCCGACGTGGTGATCCTGGACGGCGAGGCGCAGCCGGTCGGCGGGATGGGCATCAGCCGGCAGATGCACCTCGAGCTCGAGGACGTGCCGCCGGTGATCCTGCTCATCCGCCGGGACGACGATCGCTGGCTGTCCACCTGGGCGCGCGCGGACGCCGTCATCAAATACCCGGTCGACCCGGTGATCGCCGCCGAGACCGTCGCCGCGGTGCTGCGGTCGCGGCGCGACGGGTCCGAAGCCGGGACCGGCTCCGGATCGGGCACCGACGTCGCTGCGAACCACTGGGCGGGTACCGCGTCGTGACCGCCGGCGCGCCGAGCTGGCCGGGGCTGCTGACCGGGCTGCTGGCCGGCACGGACCTGTCCACCGAGGACACCTCGTGGGTGATGGACCAGATCATGTCCGGGCAGGCCACCGGTGCGCAGGTCGCCGCGTTCGCCGTGGCACTGCGGTCCAAGGGCGAGACGGCGGCGGAGATCGCCGGCCTGGTCAACGGCATGCTGGCGCACGCCAACCGGCTGACGATCGCCGACCGGGCGGTCGACGTCGTCGGCACCGGCGGCGACCGCGCGAACACGGTCAACATCTCCTCGATGGCCGCGGTGGTGACGG
>CAZIIX010000292.1:0-1789 GCA_964539345.1 uncultured Actinomycetes bacterium
TCGATGCGGTAGTGCAGCGCCAGCAGGTCGCGCGCGGCGTCGAGCACGTGGTGGTGATCCGCGTCGTCCTCCGCCACCAGATGCGCCGTGGCCACCGTCATACCCGATGTCAGTTCCCACAGGTGCAGGTCGTGCACGTCGGCGACGCCGTCGATGGCACCCAGGTCGCAGGCCACCCGGTGCGGGTCGACGTCGCTGGGCACCTGCTGGGCGAGCACCCGCAGCACGGAGCGGCCCAGTCCCACCGCGCGCACCACGACGAACGCGCCGATCCCGATGGCTACCACCACGTCCCACAGCGGCGACCCGGTCCAGCTGATCAGCCCGGCGGCCACCAGCACACCGGCAGACCCCGCCGCGTCCCCGAGCACCTCCAGGTAGGCACCGCGGATGTTGATCGAGTGCTGCACTCCGCTGCGCAGCAGGAACAGCACCACCAGGTTGACGGCCAGGCCGACCACGCCGATGATCGCCATCGGCCCGGTCGCGATGTGCGGTTCGCCGCCGATGCGCGAGACCGCGCCCGCCACCACGAAAACGCCGACCCCGAGCATCAGCAGCACGGCGAGTCCGGCGGCGAAGACCTCCGCCCGGTAGCGTCCGTAGGAGCGGCGTCCGGTCGGGTCGGGCTTGGCCGCGATGCGCGTGGCGATGAGTGCGGCGCCGAGTGTGACGACGTCCGTGGCCAGGTGCCCGGCGTCGGCGACCACGGCCAGCGAACCGGCGATCAGCCCGACGACGAGTTCGGCGACGAACAGCGACCCGGTGAGCGCGAACGCGGCCCGCAGCCGCCCGCGGAACCGGCGCGAGCCGGTGATCGGCCGCCCGCTGCTGTCCCGTTGGGTCAGGCCGCCGATGCCGTGATGGTGGGGCGCGCCGTCGTGCTGCGTCATCGACGACCTCCTTCCACCGCCCGCCGGTCTACTACGATGCTAGCCATCGCGGCACGGCCCGGGCCCGTCACGGCAGACCGCAGACGCGCGCACGAGACGACGAGCAGGGGAGGCGTGGTGGCAGTCGCGGCCGTCCTGCCCAGTGCCGTGCCCAGCTCGATCTCGCTGACCGTCACCCTGGCCGTGCTCGGGTCGGCGGTGCTGCACGCCAGCTGGAACGCCATCGCCAAGTCGATCCCGCGGCTGCTGGGCAGCGCGCTGATGGGGGTCGGTTTCACCGTCGGCGGCGCGGTGTGGTGCACGTTCGCGGCGATTCCGGCCGCCGTCAGCTGGCCGTACCTGGCCGGCTCGGCGGCATTGCAGACCGGGTACCTGCTGCTGCTCACCGCCGCCTACGCGCACGGCGACTTCGGCCGCATCTATCCGCTGGCCCGTGGCACCGCACCGGTGCTGGTCACGGCGTTCTCGATCGCGGTGCTCGGCGAGCGGCTGGCCATGCCGCAGCTCCTCGGGGTCGCGCTGGTGGTGTGCGCACTGGGCGCGTTGGTGGCCGGCCGGCTGACGGCCGGCGCGCGCGGTCCCTTGTTGGCGGTGGCCACCGGCGTGGTCATCGCCTCGTACACGCTCGTCGACGGGATCGGGGTGCGCCTGTCCGGAACGGCGACCGGGTACGCGGCGTGGCAGATGGTCATCCACGGACCGATGCTGATCGTCACGTGCCTGGCGCTGGCCGGTCCGCGGCGGCTGCTCGGCTGGGCGCGCACGCCGGGACCGGGTATGACGTCGCCCGTGCCGACCCTCGTCCGCGGGGTGGCCGGCGGTCTGCTGGCGATGGCCGCCTACGCGATCGTGCTGTGGGCGCAGAGCCGGGCGAGCCTGTCGATGGTCTCGACGCT
>CAZIIX010000292.1:1889-3355 GCA_964539345.1 uncultured Actinomycetes bacterium
CTCCCCGCCTCCCTGACGCCCCTGCGGATCCACCAGCTCACGGCGACGCTGTCGCGATCGCCGGACGCGCCGGAGTCCGTCATCTCGCTGCCGTTCACCGGGGAGGAGCTGTACCGGCTGCCGCACACGGCAATCGGACAGGTGACCGCGGCGGCGGAGGCGGCGCGCGCGGCGCAGCGGGAGTGGGCGACCACGCGCGTGGACGCCCGCGCCGCCATCGTGCTGCGGTTGCACGACCTGGTGCTCGACCATGCCGAGGAGCTGCTGGACGTCGTCCAGGCCGAGTCCGGCAAGGCACGCGCGCACGCGTTCGAGGAGGTCGCCGACGTCGCGAACTGCTGTCGCTACTACAGCCGCATCGCGCGCAGGGCGCTGGCTCCGCGCCGCCGGGCCGGGGTGTTCCCGCTGCTGACCCGCACGGTCGAGCTGCGTCACCCGGTGGGGTTGGTCGGGGTGATCTCGCCGTGGAACTATCCGCTGACGCTCGGCGCCGGCGACGTCATCCCGGCGCTGCTCGCCGGCAATGCCGTGCTGCACAAGCCGGATTCGCAGACCGTGCTCACCACGCTGGCGATCCGGCAGCTCGCGGTGCAGGCGGGGGTGCCGCCGGCGGTGTGGCAGGTCGTCGTCGGTGACGGGGATCCGGTCGGTCCGGCCGTCATCGACCGGGCAGACCATGTGGTGTTCACCGGATCCACCGCCACCGGCCGCACCGTCGCCGAGCGGGCCGGGAGTCGGCTGGTCCCGGTCGATCTCGAGCTCGGCGGGAAGAACCCCATGATCGTGTGCGACGACGCCTCGATCTCCGCCGCCGTCGCCGGGGCGGTCCGCGGCGCATTCAACTCGGCGGGGCAGTTGTGCCTGTCCATCGAACGCATCTACGTGGCGGAGTCGATCGCCGACGAGTTCGTCGCCCGGTTCGTGGCGGCGGTGCGGCGGCTGCGGCTCGGCGCGGGGTACGACTACCGCAGCGATGTCGGATCGCTGGTCGGCGCCGCCCAGCTCGCCAAGGTTCAGGAGCATATCGATGACGCGGTCCGGCATGGGGCGACCGTCCTCGCCGGAGGTCGCCACCTGCCCGAGATCGGCCCGTACTTCTTCGAACCGACCGTCCTGGAGAATGTCTCGCCGGACGCGGCCTGTTTCGCCGAGGAGACGTTCGGGCCGGTGGTGTCGATCTACCGGTACGGCGACGACGCCGACGCGATCGACGCGGCCAACGGCTCGCGGTACGGGCTGAACGCCTCGGTCTGGTCGCGCTACCCGGGTCATGCCAGGGCGGTCGCCACCCGGCTGCAGTCCGGCACGGTGAACATCAACGAGGCGTACGCAGCCGCGTGGGGCTCGGTCGATGCGCCGATGGGCGGGGTGAAGGACTCCGGCTTCGGGCGCCGGCACGGTCAGGCCGGGCTGCTCGCCACCACCTGGTCGCAAACCATTGCGGCGCAACGGCTCTGGCCGGTGGG
>CAZIIX010000293.1:0-3350 GCA_964539345.1 uncultured Actinomycetes bacterium
CTGCACCGAGATCTTCGGCCCGTAGAACGCGGCCCCGCCCGGATCGGGCACCAGCTCCAGCCCGGTCTCCAGCGCCACCTTCTCCAGCGCCGCCGTCGCGGCCTCCCACTGCTCGGTCGATCCCTTGAACTTGTCCCGGTGTGCCTCGTCCCGGGTGGACAGCTCCAGGTAGAAGTCGTCCAGACCGAAGTCGCGCAGCAGCGACAGCACGAAATCGAGCAGGTGCCGGACCTCGTCACCGGCCTGCTCCTTCGTCACATACGAGTGCGAGTCGTCCTGGGTCAGCCCGCGCACCCGGGTCAGACCGTGCACCACGCCGGACTTCTCGTAGCGGTAGACCGTGCCGAACTCGAAGTACCGGATCGGCAGGTCGCGATAGGACCGCTGCCGGGAGCGGTAGATCAGGTTCTGCATCGGGCAGTTCATGGCCTTGAGGTAATAGGTCTGCCCCGGTTTGCGCAGCGTCCCGTCCTCGTCGCGTTCCTCGTCGACCTGCATCGGCGGGAACATGGTGTCGGCGTAGTAGGGCAGGTGTCCGGAGAGCTCGAACAGGTGCTCCTTGGTGATGTGCGGTGTGCCGACGTAGTCGAAGCCCTCCTCGATGTGCCGGCGGCGGACGTAATCCTCCATCTCCCGTTTGATGACGCCGCCGCGGGGGTGGAACACGACCAGGCCGGAGCCGATCTCGTCGGGGAAGCTGAACAGGTCGAGCTCCGCGCCGAGCCGCCGGTGGTCGCGCCGCTCCGCCTCGGCCAGCAGGTCGAGGTATTCCTGCTGCGCCTCGCCCGACTCCCAGGCCGTGCCGTAGATGCGCTGCAGCTGCGGGTTGCGTTCGCTCCCCCGCCAGTAGGCGGCGGCCGACCGGGTGAGCTTGAACGCCGGGATGTGCTTGGTGGTCGGCAGGTGCGGGCCCCGGCACAGATCGCCCCACACGGTCTCGCCGGTGTGGGCGTGCACATTGTCGTAGATGGTCAGCACGCCGCCGCTCGGGTCGACCTCCATCACCTCGGCGGTGTCGATCTCGTCGGTGGTCTCGTGCGACTTGAAGCCGATCAGCTCGAGCTTGTAGGGCTCGTCGGCCAGTTCGGCGCGGGCGTCCTCGGGGGTGGTCACCCGTCGGGAGAATCGCTGCCCGGACTTGATGATCCGCTTCATCCGCTTCTCGAGCTCGGCGAGATCGTCCGGGGTGAAGGGACGTTCGACGTCGAAGTCGTAGTAGAAGCCGTCCCGGATGGGCGGGCCGATACCGAGCTTGGCGTCCGGGAAGAGTTGCTGCACCGCCTGGGCCAGGACGTGCGCGGTCGAGTGCCGGATGACCGAGCGGCCGTCCTCGGAGCTGGCCGGGACGGCCTCGACGTCGCTGTCCGTATCCGGGGTCCACGCCAGGTCGCGCAGCCGCCCGTCCCCGTCCCGTATGACGACGATCGCGTCCGGACCCGTCCGGGGAAGTCCGGCCTCGCCGATCGCTGTGGCGGCGCTCGTCCCCGCGGGCACCTGCACGCGGACGGCGACGGAGGGCGGGGCGGTGGACGAGGACACGGCAGGGCTCCAGAGCATCGGCACTTGTTGACAGGTTGATCGTATCGGTCGGCCGCGCCGCCCGTCGCCCGTCCGGGGGAGCGCCGTGCCACGGCGACGTCATGCCGGTTTCCGAGGCGGCGGGCGACGCGGGGCGATCGGCGCTAGCCTCGAGGTATCGCGAAGGAGTTGACAGTGACCATCTACCACCATCCCGTGGCAGCGCTGAGCGGCGAGTCCATCGACCTGAACGAGTTCTCCGGATCGGCGCTGCTGATCGTCAACGTGGCCTCCCGTTGCGGGAACACCCCGCAATACGCGGGACTGCAGAACCTGTACGAGACCTACCGGGACCGCGGATTCCACGTGCTCGGGTTCCCCTGCAACCAGTTCGGCGGGCAGGAGCCGGGATCCGAGGAGGACATCGCCGAGTTCTGCTCGTCGACCTACCAGGTGACCTTCCCGATGTTCAGCAAGATCGAGGTCAACGGCCCGGACCGGCATCCGCTGTACGCCGAACTGACCCAGCAGCAGGACCGGGACGGCCGGGCGGGCGACGTGCAGTGGAACTTCGAGAAGTTCGTGATCTCCCCGGACGGCGAACCGGTCGGGCGGTTCCGGCCGCCGGTCGAGCCCGCCGACCCCGCGCTGGTCGAGGCGATCACTGCGCAGCTGCCGCGGTAGCGGTCACAGCAGCGATCGCCGGCGATCGCCAGCGGCAACCACCGGCGCCGGTCACCCACCCGGCACCCCGACCGGTACCCCAACCGGACGGGCGGAACGAACGCGAAGGAGCACCATGTCCGAGAGCATGTATCACCCCACCACGGCCGAGATCGCCCAGCGCCGCAAGGATCTCGCTCCCGGAGTGCACGACGCATTCGACGCGTTCAGCAAGGCCGTGTTCGCCCCGGGCGCGCTGGACGAGAAGACCAAGCAATTGATCGCGGTCGCCGTCGCGCACACCACCCAGTGCCCGTACTGCATCACCGGGCACACCAAGCTGGCGCACCGCAAGGGCGCGACCGACGAGGAGATCATGGAGGCGGTGTGGGTGGCCGCGGAGATGCGCGCCGGTGGCGCGTACGCGCACTCGACGCTCGCGCTCGAGGCGTTGGAGTCCACCGCCCACCGGCACTGAGCCGCGCCGCCACGCGCGACTTCTACGACGTGTCGTAATTCACCCGCGCCCCCGCTCCGCGTCCGCCGGTCGGCGGCGCCGCCCCGCGCCGTCCGGCCCGGCCGTCCGACGTGCGACGACGAGGCCTCCGTCATACCCGCTCCCGCCGCCTTTCTGACACATTTTCACCCTCAATGAATTACTAATAGTCGACGTTGGCGAATTCGCGTCGGCGACTCGACATCTCGGCTCGCAGAAAGCCCCCGGCCGTCTTAGCATTGGCCCACGTAGTCATCCCAGTACACCGCTGCGAGGGCCGAATTGTTGCGCATCAGCACGTCCGACCGCACCGCCGGCAATGCGAATAACACGGGGAGAGCAGAGGCACCGCAATGACCAGCACGAGCCACCCCAGCACCACCGCCCCGACCTCTCGACCGGACCGCGAGGGGGCGCAGCTCGCGCCGCTGCTGCCCGGCGGCGAACCCATCGAGTCGTTGCTGCGCAAGGCGCAGTTCTTCACCCCAGGCACGCCGAGTGCCGACCATCGCGAACTGCACCGCAAGGGCGGCCGGCAGGCCGAGGAGTTCTACCACGAGCGCTGGCGGCACGACAAGGAGGTGCGCTCCACCCACGGGGTCAACTGCACCGGCTCGTGCTCCTGGAAGGTGTACGTCAAGGACGGCATCATCACCTGGGAGACGCAGCAGAC